>JASGCQ010000109.1 GCA_030054025.1 Phycisphaerales bacterium
AATCCTTAATATGAAACGTATTACATTTACATTCAACCACTTAGAAACAAAAAAAACTATTGACGGTCATTAGAAGATTAAAGCCTATTGAACTTTTTGGGGTAATTATTCATGAGTACTACAAAGGTCTGATTCTTAGTCAAAATTAAGAAGGGTTATCCATTCTTAATTTTGAGTAACCTTGTTGCACTTCAAACTGGAACTTAGGCATCCTTATCTTTGAACCCATACGGTAAACTCTTTTTATGGCTCATTACAAGCAATTTTTCGAGCAATTTCCTGTACTGCATAGCCACAGGCTCACATTGAGGCGTGTGGTGCAGGAAGATGCTGCGGATATTTTCATCATGCGCTCCGACCCTGAAGTGATGCGCTATATCCCACGCACTTTGGCGCATACGATAGATGATGTGTATCCGCTCATCAGCATGCTGGATGATTTTTTGAGCAAAGGGGAGCGTATCAATTGGGCAATTACGTTTAAAGATTCGGATACTGTTTTGGGGATGATTGGTTATGTGCATATCAAGCCCGAGCATTACAGAGCTGAAGTAGGCTATTCTTTGTCACTGGCTTACCATCGCCAAGGTATCATGTGCGAGGCATTGCTGAGGGTGTTAGACTTTGGTTTTGATGAAATGAAATTACATACGATAGAAGCTATTGTAGATGCTGATAATATAGCCTCTGCTGCTTTGCTCCGAAATGTAGGTTTTAGGCAAGAGGCGCATTTCAGAGAAGATTTTCTACACAATGGCATTTTTAGAGATTCCCTCCATTTTGGCATGATGAAGGGTGAGCAGAGAGCTTCGAAACAATTTTTAAAATTATAAAGGCAGCATAGAATACCTCAATGTTTCCGTAAAAACAAAGAAGCCGATTCAGATATTTGAATCGGCTTCTTTGTTTCTTTATCGTTCGTACCAACAATTATTGAACTATTTTTTTCAATTCGTCTTCGTTAATCTTCACAGGATACTTGGCATGGAGCTCACTGTTCCAATCTTTCTCTAATTTGTCTTGGTATGCAGAAATGACATATCCGCGAGCCTCGTCGAAGCTTTTGGTTACTGGCCGATCAAACACTTCATCGGCTTTGACTACCACATAGCTATTGTCGCTTTTTTGTATGGCCTCACTGGCTTTACCCGCAATAATTTTGCCTCTGGGTACATCGCTAAATTTGCTGAATTCGTAGCGTCCAGTTTGGATGCTTACCGCATCTCTTTTTTTGTCGCTATTGAGAGCCTTTACAATTTCTTCGTTAGTAACAGCTTTGTTGTCCAATAGCTTCAAACCTTCTTTCAAAGAGGCTTCGTCTTTGAAGGTATAAACGGCACCTTTAAACCCAGGTTGCCATTGGTAATTATTTTTCTTGCTTTCGTAGTACATTTTGAGTCCTGTAGTGTCTTTCGATGCCTTGCCCCATACATTTCTGTCCATCAATTCGAAAAGCATTATGCCATCTTTGTACTCTTGCATCAAGCTCTTGAACTCTGGGTTTTCGTCCACCAATTTATGCTCTTGAAAATCGTTTACCACTTTATTTTGATACATGGCATACAATTCTCTGAACACAGATTCTTTTTGTCCCATGATACGACCGCGTGTGGTGGTAGCGGCGAAGTTTACAAAATCATCTTGGGTATAATTTTTGTCGCCTAGGCTAAACATTACCGTATTGCCGCCGTTGGCAAAATTTTTGTTGGTGAATGTTCCTGCAGTTTTACCAGTATCAGCGATGCTTGATATTTGAGCAGCAAAAGTAGTCCAAGTACTAGGGTTGTTTTTAAAGCCATTGCTCATTTTTACTTTTTCAAAATACATATCACGAGCTTGTTGTGCGCGAGAGTCATTATCTACTTTTCCTTTCAACTCTTTGCGCACACTATCGAAGGGTTTTGGGGGATATTTGCCCAACAATTTGATGATGTGATACCCAAATTCAGTTTGTATAGGTTTGGAGAGATCGCCTATATTTTTGAGTGCAAATGCAGCCTCGTCAAAAGGGGCAACCATGCGCCCTACACCAAAAGGAGGGAGCTCGCCACGGTTGGTATTGCTGTATTTGTCATCCGAGTATTTTTCTACCAATTGCTCAAATGCTGTTCCTTTTTTCAATTCATTTTGAACGCTGTCTATTCTCAATTTTGCTGAAGCTATGCCTATTTCTCCGGCAGATTTAGGCGTAGCTACTAATATTTGAGCCACTTTTACTTCGCCACGTGCTGGTCGTTTATTAATTACTTTGAGAATATGATAGCCAAATACGCTGCGGAAGGGAGCAGAAATTTTGCCGACCGGCGTAGCGTAGGCTACATTTTCGAAAGCATAAACAGTCTGTAAGGTGGTAAGGTAGCCGATGTCTCCACCATTGTTTTTAGAGCCTTTATCTTCTGAAAATTCTTTTGCTAAAGCCCCAAAATCAGCCTTGCCTATGGTGCATGCGGTGTAAATACTATCAATCAGTTTTGCCAATTTTACCGTATCGGCACCGGGTTTTACCAAAAGCAGGATATGGGCTACTCGAATTTCTTGTTTCGAACGGTCGTAGGCTTCTTGAATCAATTTGTTGGCCATTTCCTCATCTGTAAGGAAGCTTTTTGCCAATTGTCTTCTGTAATTGTCAATTTCTCCAGCTACGGATGGTGTAGTATCTACATTTTGAAGATTAGATTCTTTTACTTTCATTTTGAATAGAGCGTATAAGTCAACATAATCGCGCAATGCTTTCTCTGAGTAATCAATTTTTTGAGCGGCATTATTTTTTTTATACACTTTCAAAAACTCTGCGTTACTGACAGCATTGGAGCCATAAGTAAACAAGGTTTGTCCAAAGATTTTTCCGAATAATGATGTAGCCAAAAGGCTCGTCAAGATAAGTTTCTTCATAAGTTTGATTGTTTATTCTATTTGTTTTTTTTTTGAGCTTAAGGATAAAAAACGATGTGTTTCAAAACTGAGTTTTAAAACACCTCTGCAAGTTTACGATTTTTATTTGGAAGTCCCTTTTTTAGTATCCGCTTCTTGCCTTTCCAACATCTCTATCAGGGTAGCAATGTTGCTGTGATCAATGTGTTTACCTCGGATGATTCCCTTTTCGTCTAATAAATAGATTGTTGGGTTGACACGGGCATCGTACATGGATTTGTAATTGCTTTTGTGTTCAGGGTCGTACAAGTGTATCCAATCGTCCAGATTGTGTTTTTTAATGAAATCTTTCCATACTTGTTCTATATTTTCGGTACAGATACCAATAATTTTTAGGCCTTTCGCTTTTAGTTTTTCAGCTTTATAAGTAGAGTCTAATTCGGGGATTTCTTTTTGGCAATGTCCGCAAGTAGGATCCCACATCACCAATAATTTATATTTTGACTTAATGCTAGATACCGTAACGTCTTTTTTGCCCGAAGTATCTTTCATGGTAATATCATAACCCACATTGTCAATAAGGGTGGGTGATAGTTCGCGTGCATGGTCTAAATGTTTTTGCAGCAAATCGTTACTCAACCAGCTGGCATCGCCTTTGGCATAATATTTATCTACCAAATAAACATAGACTCTGTCCATGCCCATCACCTTACTGTCTTGGCTAAAATTAGCTAACCAAGAAAGAGTGTAGTTAAATAAATCTCCCGTACCTCTGGTTTGTGCCAATATCCAATCGGCTTCTTTGATGACAGAATCGGTAGCAGGGATAACCAATTTTTCGAAATATTCAGTAATGCGCGCATCGTAGAGTGGTGTATTGATAATCCGTCCGTCCTTCAGGTCAAAATTGTCCCAATAATGAGCTTTGTAGTAGCGGTAAGCATAGTCTTTATCTTCATTGCCATTTTCTAAATAATGCTTTCCTTCGGGTATTTTGGGCAGCTCAAGAGCTTTGAAAATCTTGGTGAGCATATTATTGGGATTTTTGCTGCTATAGTCGTTTCTGTAAGCAATCAATTCTTTCATTTTGCTCGACATCTTATCTTTAAGAGCCGCACTGTCTATACTATTTTTGGCAGCGGCCAATTGAGTACTCAATGCTTGGTGTTGTTCGCTAATGACACGCACAAATTCTTCGTATTTTAGGTAGTCTTCGTTTTCGGGAGAGTTTTTGATGCTCAAACCTTTGCTGGGGAGTTCTTTGCTATCGTTAATAGTGATGACCAAGTCGTCGCCGTTATTCAATAAAAGTTCGAAATAAGTTTTGCGGTTCGATAACATAATCAGATACATACCGCCTGTTATCTTCTTATCGCTACTCAATACCGAAGCTCCCATTTTGTCTAGTTTTCCAGAATCGGTTATGTAAATAGTAGGTAAGGGCTTGGCAAAATAATGCACCAAAAAGTACGCAGAATCCTTTACATCTTTAAATTTCAGTTGAATTTTGTAGCCATCTTTTGCAGCAGTTTGCCAACAAATACTGCATAATAATAGACCAAGCGAAATGATTTTTTTCATAGGTGTTTTCTTTTGTTCAAAAAAGTTTGGTGAAAATAGAATAAATATTTCAACCCTGCACATTCACAGGGAGTATATCCACAAATCTTTGTGGTTGAATGCCAAAAATACTTTTGTTCCACTCTACGATACGATATTAAACCCTTAATTTGCATTTTATTAACCATTTAAACGATTCTTTTTTGGCAAAGAAAAAGCGAATTAGCCTCCAAGACCTGACAATAAATACCTATGCAGCCGAAGGAAAAAGTATCGGCATGATGGCGGATGGCAAAGTAGTATTTGTAGAAAACGTAATACCTGGCGATGTGGTGGATGTGCACATTACCAAAAACAAAAAAAGCTATGCCGAGGGCAAAATGACCCGCTTGGTAACGCCCTCTCCATTGCGTGCGACGCCTTTTTGCAGCCATTTTGGGGTATGTGGGGGTTGCAAATGGCAAATGCTGCCTTACGAAAAGCAACTCGAATACAAACAACAACAAGTAGCCGACCAAATGCGCCGTATCGGGCATGTAGAGCTACCCGAAATGGCCTCCATTGCAGGTTCTGCACACCAAACTTTTTATCGCAATAAATTAGAATTTACATTCTCCAACAAGCGATACCGTACCAAAGACGAAATTACTGCGCTTGGCGAAGCTGATATGCCGCATGAGCAAGGCTTGGGTTTTCATGCCCCTGGATTGTTCGATAAAGTAGTACCCATTCATTTTTGCCATTTGCAAAACGAACCGACCAATAAAATCTTGAACACACTCCGTCAATATACAGAGCAGCAAAAATTGCCCTATTACGATTTTCGCGCACATACGGGCTATATGCGTAATGTTACTATTCGTGTATCCACAACGGGAGAAGTATTGGTTAATTTGGTACTCAATGAAGATGACAAAGCAACTCGGATACCTTTATTACAGCATTTATTGACCGAAGTACCTGAAATATCGACTCTTTGTTATACCATCAATAGCAAATGGAACGACAGTATCTACGACCTTGAAGTGCATACCTACTCTGGCAAAGGATTTATTACCGAAAAGCTCGATGAATTTACCTTTAATATTTCGCCCAAGTCTTTTTTTCAAACCAATACCACTCAGGCCGAAAATCTCTACCGCATCACCCGAGATTTTGCCGGATTGACGGGTATTGAGGTCTTGTACGATTTGTATTGCGGTACGGGCAGTATCGGTATTTTTTGCTCTAAAAATGCAAAGAAAATTATCGGTATCGAAGTGGTAGAGCAAGCTATAGAAGATGCGAAGCTGAATGCGGCTCAAAACAATATTGAACACGCTTTGTTTTATGCTGGCGATGTATCGGCTATCTGTACCGATGCTTTTTTTGCCGAGCATGGCAAGCCCGATGTCATCATTACCGACCCTCCACGGGCAGGCATGAGCGAAAAATTGGTGCAACAATTGCTCAAAATGCGTGCGCCCAAGATTGTATATGTGAGCTGCAACCCTGCTACTCAAGCGCGCGACCTCGCTTTGCTGACTGTGGATTACAAAATCACCCGTATGCGCCCAGTGGATATGTTCCCACATACGCACCATATCGAGAATGTGGTGTTGTTGGAGTTGGTGTAGATTTTTTATAAAATAAATGAGTAAATTTGCCTTAAAAGAAACGAGCAATGGACGCTGCTATAGGCAGACGGAATACTAATTCTCAACCTGCACAAAGCCCTGTTTGTTGGCGGCCCCCTCCTCCTACTCAGAAAAAACCGAGTTGCAAAAGTGGGCTAACGTGGGGGCAAAATTGCTGAAAATGAATGGAATTTACAGAAACACAAATCATTGATTTTCAACGAAAAAATTTGACGTTAGCCAGAATTGTAGAGCGGCAGTAAACCATAATATTGACGATGAAAGAAACAGACAAACATAACGAACGAATTACAAAAATGCCTATTGCTTCTGTTTTCCCTCATTACGTTAGAAAAGTAGAAAGTAAGGGCAGAACAAAGGACGAATTATATCAAGTTATTGAATGGTTGACGGGTTTTGACCAAAGTAAACTTCAAAAACTAATTGACGAAAAAGTAACTTTTGAAACTTTTTTTGAAAGAGCAAAATTAAATCCAAATGCTGAACTTATTACAGGCTTAATTTGCGGTTACAGAATAGAAGAAATAGAAAATCCCTTAACCAAGAAAGCAAGGTATTTAGACAAAATTATTGACGAATTAGCAAAAGGCCGGAAAATTGAAAAAATTTTAAGACAATAAAATCAATATCAAAAATGAAAAATAACAAAGTAACT
>JASGCQ010000022.1 GCA_030054025.1 Phycisphaerales bacterium
ACTTCTTACTTTTATCAGCCTTATCTAAGTAAAATTTGACATTTGCCATAATTGCGGACATTTTAACGGACGCGGACGAATTTACGGACAAATACGAAACTGACAAGAAAAAAGTGAATTATTTTCCAACAGCACAAAGCAAGCACAAAGCCAACCTTGCAAAGAGCCTGCCTTGTGCCAACGCAAAGGAAAATTAATTTTAATGAAGTTCATTTCTATTGCGTAATCTGAGATAAAGGGCATGAGCGATGAAGAGGTCGCTTTCTTCATATACAATATTTCTATAATAATTTCAACCTCTTTTTCTTGAATTTGAATGGCAATACTGCTTTTGATGTAATTTGCAGAGTGAAAACATGGGCTTTCTCAAAAAACATAAACGTAAACTGATTTTCTCCCTTTTGAGTAGCATTGTAATCTTGCTTATAATGATAGCTACTTTATTTTGGTATGTAAAAAGCCATAAGCAAGAAATGCTTGCCAAAATTGAGCAACAATTTAATGCTGCGTTTTATGGTACTATTTCGGTTAGAGATATAGAGCCTAATTTTACCAAGCAGTTTCCTAATGTTTGTTTTGTACTCAAAGACGTAGTAGTGCGGGATACTCAATGGGTATTGCATCATCACGATTTGCTTCAGGTTAAGAATGTTTTTGCCAAGGCTTGTTTGTGGTCCTTGCTTTTTGGAAAATTAGATATTGATAAGTTGATATTAATCAATGGTGATTTGTATTTTTTTGAAGACGAATATCACCGAAGCAACAAAAGTGTTTTTGAAAAAAAGCGACCTCAACAGAATGCAGGAAGCAATTTCAATATCAAAGAGATTGTTTTAGAAAATTTCAATTTTCGCTATGTTCATTTTCATCGCAAAAAGGATTTCGATTTCCATATTGATCATTTTTTGGCAGCCATAACATCTTCAGACAATCTAAGGCATTTCGATACCAGAGGAACGGTTTTAGTACGACAATGTTGTTTTAATACAGACAAAGGTTCATTTCTCAAAAATCAAAAAACACAATTTCAACTTAACTATGCCTATGATGTAGCGCAGCAGACTTTAAGTTTTCAAAAGCAGCAGGTTCGTCTTCAGAGCAATCTACTCAACTTTAATGCACTGTTTCAACTTAAAGAATCAGAAAATTATTTTAGACTGGATGTCGTTATCAAGAGTCTTAACTACAAAGAAGCATTGGCTTGTTTGTCGCCCAACATACAGAAACGATTGAATAGCTTTTCTTTAAAAAAATCTATTTCGCTATCGCTCCATCTCAGAGGGAAATTAAAAGACCAACCCAAACCTAAAATTGAAATGAATGGCTTGGTACGAGATAATGAACAGATTACACCATTCGGGACATTTTTCTCTTGTAATTATCAATTTCATTTCAATAACGGAAGAGATACTTTGTTCGGCGATGAATATACTACGATTCGATTAACGAAGCTATCTGCGAAATACGAAGGGCTTAATTTCAGAGCCGATACTACTGTTATATTCAATATCAAATCGCCCATATTAAAAACCAATATTCAAGCGCAATTTCCAATTACAAAACTGAACAATGTCTTCGGTAAGGAAACCTTTAAATTTGGGAAAGGTGAAGCAAAGCTCAACATAAGCTACGATGGTGTTTTGAAAACAGATGATGTGTTGTCTGCTCAACTGAGTGGTTATATTCATGTCAGGAATGGAGAGATGGAATATCTACCTCGGCATCTTTTGTTCAATCATTGTGATATTGCTGTTGCCCTTAAAGGTCAAAATATAATATTGGAGCATAGTGTACTACATACGCCCAAAAGCACAATATGGATTTCGGCAAATGCCCCAGATTTTCTTAAGCTGTATCAAAATCATCCGGAACAAATTTTGATTAATGCCTTTGTTACAAGTAACTTTATTGACCTCAATGAATTTCAAAGTTTCTTGCATAGGCGAACTGTTGAAGAAAAAAATAAAGGCAGAGTTAATCGTTCAATGACCAATCATATTGATAAAGCATTAGACGCATCCACTACAAATCTGAACATTGATTTTGTGCGCTTAGTCTATAAAAAATTTGAAGCATCAAATTTGAAAGGTAGTATGAGCTTATTGCCCAAATCGATTCACTTTAATCATGTAAGATTCAAGCATTCGGATGGAAATGTAGAACTGAGTGGAGGCTTGGCGGAAACAGAACCTGAGCTATCTACTTTTTACATTAACTCTTCGATACACAATGCCTCAATAGAGAAACTGCTCTATAGTTTTGGCAATTTTGGGCAAACGACTTTTTCGCCTGAAAATATAAGTGGCGAAATCAGCCTCTTTAGTAATATTGAAGGTCGTTTTGGGAAAAATGCCCAGTTTGTACTAGGTTCTTTAAAAGGAACAGCCTCCTTTGAAATTAATCATGCTGTACTGACGAATTTCAAACCGATAGAAAAAATAGGACGTTATGCTTTTCGCAAAAAGAGATTATCCAAGGTGCATTTCGGGCAATTGAAAAACACACTCAATATAAAAGCGAATGAAATTTTTATTCCGCCCATGTTTATTAGTTCCGATCTAATCAGTTTGAAAATCAACGGTATTTACAATTTGGATAAGGGCACCGATTTGAATTTAGAAATCCCCTTGTTTCGTCAAGATAAAGAACAACTCAACCAGTATTTGAATAGTGATAGTAAGAGTTACAGATTATATGTTCATGCCAAAGACGATGAAATGGGTATGTTGCAATATTCGTGGAATCTGAGTAATAAAGAAGTGGCTGCAGCTAGAGCAGAACGCAAAAAGATTAAAGGAAAAAGGAAACTATTGCATCAATAGCTTCCTTTTTACGAAGGACTGTTCCCTTTCTTTCTTATGGTTTTAAATACAAATCGAAGTAGTCGGTGATTTTTTGCATCAAATGAACGCGGTCTTTACCACGAACATTATGCGGGTGTCCTGGATACACAAAATAGTCAACAGGGATATTATTGTCCACACATTTTTTGATAAAATTTAACGAGTGTTGCCATACCACCACATCATCATCTGTGCCATGTATTAAAAGCAATTTGCCTTTCAAGTTTTTGGTTTTATTGAGCAGATTGGCATCTTCGTAGCCCTTGACGTTTTCTTGGGGAGTATTCATGTAGCGTTCTGTGTACATAATTTCATACATTTTCCAATCCATTACAGGACCTCCTGCAACGCCTACTTTGAATACGTCAGGATAGCGCAACATCATACTAGTGGTCATAAAACCACCGAAACTCCAGCCATGAATACCCATTCGATTGGCATCTACAAAGCGTAAAGATTTGAGGTATTCAATTCCTTTGTTCTGGTCTAGCAATTCTACCGTTCCTAATTGTCCAAAAGTAGCTTGTTCAAATTTTAAACCTCTATTACTACTGCCTCTGCCATCCATCGTAAACACTACATAGCCTCGTTGCGCCATGTACTCATACCACAGATTCCCACTTTCAGGAAAGCTATTGTGCAGTAACTGTACATTGGGTCCATTATACACATACACAATTACAGGGTATTTTTTGCTTTCATCAAAATGAATAGGCAATATCAATTTGCCATACAAGGGAGTGCCATCCGCGGCTGTCAAAGTAATGGTTCTTATTTCAGGTCTGTCGTAATTGGCTAAGGTATTTTCCGCTTTCATCAACAGTTTCGACCATTTGCCGTCGGTGTGTAATAAGACGCTGTTTTTGGCTACATCGGCAGCGCTATAAACATCAAAAAGATATTCTCCTGTACTATTGGCAACAAAATTATGATAACCAACTTCTTGGTCTATACGGCGTATCCGACCATTGGTCCAATTCACGGCATAGCTGTTTTTCTCCATCGGGGATTCTTTCGACCCGCTGATGATAATTTCTTTTTCTGTTTTATTGAATGCCAATAATTCATTCACCACCCATTCGCCCTTGGTCAATTGTTTCAATAATTTACCTTCTGTGTTGTAGAGATAAAGGTGCATGTAGCCATCTCTTTGGCTCCACCATACAAATTGGTCGTTGTTGTCTGGCAAAAAATAGAGCGGGTGCAATGGCTGTACATATTTTTCGTTACTTTCTTCAAATAAGGTGTTTATTTTTTCGCCCGACACCGCATTGTACTTGTTGAGTCGAAGGTTGTTTTGCTCACGATTGAGTGTAGCAATGAAAATGTATTTTTCGTCAGGGCTCCAAGTCACACAAGCCAAATATTTATCTAATGGAGTTCCTGTTTTGATGCGTATTCTTTGCTTAGTTTTAGGATTATATACCCATACCGACACTTGGTGTGAGTTGCCACCTGCCATAGGGTATTTAATACTGTTGGCTTGAGCTGGTGTAACGCCCCAATCTACTACTGGATAATCATTTACCATTGTTTGATCCATTCTGTAGAATGCGAGCAAATTTCCTTTTGGCGAAAAGAAGATACCTTTATCAATGCCAAATTCATCTCTATGAACAGGCTTTCCGTTGATGATATTTTTATTGGTATCGTTGGTTACTTTGCTATAGTTGAGCCAGAGATTATTATCTACGGTATAAGCAATCAATTGAGTTTCAGGAGCGACAAAAATATTTTCAGCGCCTTTGGGCAGCGCCTTGGAAACCCATAAGTCTTTACCAATACTCGAACTGTTCAATTGCTCTCCTGAATTGAAATAAAATTCATCTTTGTTGAGCCAAATTAGTGTCGGGAAGCTTTTGAGGCTGTCTTTTCCAAACAGCGTTTGGTTCAGTTTTTGTAAAGTGAGTACCGTATCTGTTTGCCCATTTGCTACATTGATGCGTATCCAAGCATTATTTACTACCTGAAAAAAATTGTGACTTTCGGGTTGCCAACTGGGTTGTTTAATTCCTTTGAGTGCCAATGTTGTGGACATGCCGTTGGTCGCCTCGCTGATATTAAAAATTTTCTTTTGTGCCGATACCAATAAAGGCAAAGTTAAAAAGGCAAATAGTATTCTTGAAGTAAAGCGCATAAATCAGTTTTTTTGAAATTGGAGCTAAAATAATCTTTATATCCTTTTGATAAAAGAGGGAAAAGGTAAATTTCTGATTCTTAAAGCACTAAATCGTTTTTAAATAAGCTTGTCGCAAAACCAGCAATTTTTCCAACAAAGGTTCCAACAAATCTAAATGCAGCATATTGGCGCCATCAGATTTTGCGTTTTTAGGGTCGGGATGCGTTTCGATAAAAAGACCATCTGCGCCTACCGCTATGGCTGCTCTGGCAATGGTTTCAATCATCGCAGGGTTGCCTCCTGTTACGCCGCTACTTTGATTGGGTTGTTGCAGCGAGTGTGTGCAATCCATCACTGTAGGTACTCCCATGGCTTTCATGGTGGGGAAAGAACGATAATCTACGACTAGATCTTGGTATCCGAACGTGGTACCTCTATCGGTCAGTACTACTTGAGAATCACTGGTTTGTTGTATTTTGTCCACAGCAAATTGCATGGCTTCTGGCGAAAGGAATTGTCCTTTTTTTACATTCACTACTTTGCCTGTTTGGGCTGCAGCTACCAAGATGTCGGTTTGACGACACAAAAAAGCTGGTATTTGCAATACATCTACAAATTCGGCTGCCATCGCTGCTTCATGAGTGGCATGAATATCTGTAACAACGGGTACAGCATAAGTGTTGCGTACTTTTTGTAAAATCTGTAAAGCCTGTTCATCGCCTATTCCTGTAAAACTGTCGAGTCTTGTACGGTTGGCCTTGCGGTAGGAGCCTTTGAAGATATAGGGTATTTCTAAGCGTTTGCAAATGGTCGAAATTTTATTGGCAATGCACAATGCAATTTCTTCGCCTTCGATGGCGCAAGGTCCGGCCATCAAAAAAAAATTGTTTTGATCCGTTTGTTGATTGGATAATATGTTCATCGTTTCCTTATGAATAAAAAATGTTCGCTGACAAATTAAACCACTACAATTTCTGTAAAGTCTTTTTTGTCGAAATATTGTTGCGCCAATCGGTGTAGCTCCTCGGCAGTGATATTTTTGTAGGTCTGTATATTTTGATGGAAACGCTCTATGCCAAATCCATTCAATATCATGGAGCGCCAACGTTGCATTATTGAGAAAGGTCCGTCTAAATCGCCGAGAATATTACCCAGTAAATAATTTTTGACCAAAAGCAATTCCTCTTCGTCTGCTTTTTCAGAACAAAGCAAGTCCATTTCTTTATAAATTTCGCGTAGGGCATCGTCTATTACATGGCTGCCTACCTCGGTGTGTATGGTCAGCGAAGCATCGTGTGTAAATGCTCCAATAGAGCTGTAGATACCATAAGTATAGCCTTTTTCTTCGCGGATATTGCTCATCAGTCTGGAGCCAAAATAGCCGCCAAATAAGGTGTTTAGTACGACCACTCCTGCAAAATCGGGATGAGAACGGGTAATGAATTTTCGTCCTATCCGAATGGCTCCTTGTACCCCATTAGGGTCATTGTTGATGCGAATTTGCTTATCGGGATAAGCAAGCGTTTCAAAGCTTGTTGTGTTTTTATATTCACTGATATCATGTGCTACCAAACCAAAAAAGCTATTCATTAATCGAACTTCTGCATCGCCTACTTTGCCTGCCATAAATAGTTGGGTTCTTGCAAAACGGTAATGTAATTGATGAAAGTTTTTTAAATCGCTTGCGTTTAGCAGTTCAATATTTTGTTTTTGTGTGTATCGTCCATAAGGATGATGAGGACCAAACAAAGCAGCATCTATTTGTTGGTTGGCTACAAAATCGCATTCGCAAAGGCTCACCAATAATCGTTGAATGGCATTTTGTTTGTACAGTTCCAATTCATCCTCGGGAAAAACAGGATTCAATATGACGTCCAATACAATGGGTAATAATGAAGGTAAATGTTTTGTGAGTGTATCTAAGGTAAGTGTAGTATAATCGTTGCCTGCACTTACTTTTAGACTGGCGCCATAAAACTCCAATGCCTCATTAATTTGTTTTGCAGTACGAGTAAGTGTACCATTTTTTAATTGTCCTGCGGTAGCTTGTGCTACGGCTTGTTTCTCCTCATACCATATACCCGCAGGGAATACCCAATTAATTTCTACCACATCTTGCACACCTGCATTGAGCCAATACAAGGGAGTCCCATTATCTAATTTTTGGATATTGATGGGTGGCAGATTATAGTCGAAAACTACAGGGTCTTGTATACTGGGTGCAATACTTCTTTTGAGCGTCATTTAATTTTTTGAAAGGCTTGTGTAATTATGAATTGAAAAGGTTGCAATGTCGAAATTATCCTAATTGAGAAGATTGGATGCGCAGTATTTTGCGTTTCTTAGTTTGTGCGCGCATTTTTTCAGGCACTAACAATAAAATTTCATCAATCAGACTCTGTAATAAAGTTACTTTCACAAATTGATTGTTGGTAACAATACTGATCTCGCGAACAGGTTCTGGGTCTTCGAAATAACGCACACGGTCTTGTTGGTCTTCGGTAAAATCGTTCACCGCCAGTTCGGGTAATACTGTCATCCCTTTGTTCCTGTCCACCAATTTGCGCAAGGTATCTACACTGCTACTATCGTATTGAAAGCTTTTGTTGGTCTGTAATTCATGAATATGTTCGCTGCACAAATCTAAGATTTGATTGCGCATACAATGACCCTCGTTTAAGAGTAAGAGCCTATCCATTTCGATATCGCTTGCAACAATTAATTTCTTCTTCAAAGCTTTTTCTCCTTCTGAAAAGTAGCCCACAAAAGGTTCGTAAAACAAAGGATATTCTTGAATGCCGGAATTTTCGAGTGGGGTACTCACAATAGCAGCATCAATTTCATTGTTTTTGAGTGCGGCCAAAACTTGATCTGTTTCCATTTCTTTGACTTGAAGTCGCACATCTGGATAGTCTTGAGCATAAAGTTCTAAAAGCCCCGGCATTAGGTAAGGTGCTACCGAAGGAATGACAGCTAGTTTAAACATACCAGCAACGATACCTTGACTTTTTTTCACCAACTCATAGACTTTTTCACATTCTGACAAGATTAATTTTGCTTGTTCTATTATGGGGGCTCCTATAGTAGTTACCGTATTAGGCCGGTTGTTTCGGTCAAACAATTTAATGCCCAACTCGTCTTCCAGTTTTTGAATTTGCATAGAGAGCGTCGGTTGGGTAACAAAGCATTTTTCGGCGGCAGCTACAAAACTGTGGTAAGTAGCTACTGCAACTGCATATTCTAATTGAGTTAAAGTCATCTAGTTGGAATTGAAAGCATGATTAATAATACTTTAAATATTATTCAGACAAAGGTAATCCTATTGTGATACTCCTAAATGCTAATTAGTAAAAATTATATCTTCTAACGAAAATGAATTTTATGTACTATGATGTATAGAAATAAAGGAAGAAAACAAGCACAGGTAACACCATCTTTAGTACTACACTTCTACAAGAATCATAGATTGGGCGATGATAAAAAGTAATAAATGCCTACTTTCGCAGCATATTTATTCTAATTTATGCACAAAGTTTTTGATAATATCCTGCAAACAATTGGCGATACACCTTTGGTAAAACTCAATAAAGTAGTTGCAGACTTGCCCTGCCCTGTTTATGCCAAAATTGAATATGGCAACCCTGGTAATAGTATCAAAGATCGTATGGCACTTAAAATGCTTGAGGTAGCCGAGCAAGAAGGCAAAATAAAGCCCGGCGGCACCATTATAGAAGGTACATCGGGCAATACGGGTATGGGCTTGGCAATCGCTGCTATTATCAAAGGCTACAAGTGTATCTTCACTACTACCGACAAACAGTCAAAAGAAAAAGTGGATATCTTGAAAGCTATGGGAGCAGAGGTGATTGTTTGCCCTACCAATGTAGAACCTGAAGATCCTCGTTCATACTATTCAGTATCTAAGCGTTTGGCTACGGAAGTACCTAATTCTTGGTATGTGAATCAATATGATAATCTCGCTAATCGTTTAGCACATTATGAACAAACAGCTCCAGAAATTTGGAGTCAGACGGACGGCAAAGTGACGCATATACTTGTAGCCTCGGGTACGGGTGGTACCATTACTGGTATTGGCAAATACATGAAGGAACAAAACTCAAATGTAAAAATGTGGGCTATAGACAGTTATGGCTCTTTGCTCAAAAAATGGTTCGATACAGGAGAGATTGATATGAAGGAGGTACACCCCTATATATCAGAAGGTTTTGGTGAAGATTTTGTGCCCGAGAATTACGATAAAGGTGTTATTGATCATTTCGAAAAAGTAAGTGATAAAGATGGTGCTGTAATGGCTCGTCGTATAGCCAAAGAAGAAGGCATATTTGTGGGTTATTCCGCAGGATCTGTAGTTGCAGGATTATTGCAAATGAAAGAACAATTGACCAAAGACGATTTTGTGGTCTTGATTTTTCATGACCATGGCAGCCGCTATGTAGGCAAAATATACAATGACGAATGGATGCTTGAGCGTGGATTTTTGGATGTACATACAGTGAAAGATTTAATCGGTGGATTAGGCAGAAGAAGATTAGTGACTCTAAGCGTGGACGACAGTGTGGCAGAGGCTATGGCATTGATGAAGAAATATGATATTGAGCAAATCCCGGTACTTGATAAAGGAAAAATGAAAGGGAGTATTACGCAAAACGGCTTGTTTAAAAAGCTAATGGAAGATGCCGATATTAAAGAGAAGAAAGTACAAGAAGTAATAGAATCGGCCATGCCTTTAGTGTCCATGGATACCCGCGTAGATCACCTTACTCAGTTTATCAATAAGGACAATGCTGGAGTATTGACAAAAGATGACAGTGGCGATTTTCATATCCTTACCCAATACGATATTATCAACGCACTCGCTAAATAAATATGCAACAAGATTCTTTTTTGAAACGATTTTTTACAAAGCCGCCAATACTATTTCCATTGGCGGCTTTATTTCACATCTTTATTAGCATTACTGCAATAGTTACGCTATATCCTATACCATTGACCCAGCGCGATTGGTTGCGCCCATTGAGTATGCTTATCTTTTCTGTATTGGCTGTGGCTTTATGCTTTATGCGCAAATGGGTGGCAATTGCTTATCCTATTTTGTCTATTACTTGCTTGGCTGCTTATTATTATACCCCTATGGATACACCCTTACATATATTCGGTGAATCTTTTTTTCCTTTTAATTTGATTTTATCCTTCTTTGTTTTATTGTACTTTAAGAAATTTCATTAAGCAATATGGAACCGATGAGATGGTGTGCAGACATGATGGGTAGAACCGTTTATCTCCCTGCTATCCCTAAACGCATTATTTCTGTAGTCCCTTCTCAAACAGAATTGTTGTATCATTTGGGTTTGGATGAAAGAGTCATTGGCATTACCAAATTTTGCGTCCACCCTCGCCAATGGCACCAGACAAAGAAAAGGCTAGGCGGTACTAAAAAACTACACATTAATTCTATAATTGCCCTCAAGCCCGACCTTATTATTGCCAATAAAGAAGAGAATACCCAATCCGAAATAGAACTATTGGCAAGTCATTTTCCGGTATGGATTAGCGACATTAAAACGCTGGATGATGCACTGGAAATGATTATAAGCGTAGGAAAGTTGGTAAATAAAGAAATCGAAGCCGAGAACTTGAAACAAAGTATCAGTAGGGGCTTTGCAACATTAATACCACAAAGAAAAAGCCTCAGAGTTGCTTATTTTATTTGGCGAAATCCATGGATGACTGTGGGGAATGACACCTTCATTCACGATATGATATGCCGTATAGGTTGGCAGAATGTATATGCCGATCAACAACGTTATCCCGAAACAAGTATAGACGAATTGGTTAACCTCCAGCCTGAATGTATCTTATTGTCTTCAGAGCCTTATCCATTCAAAGAAAAAAATATGCTTGAGTTAAAAGCTCATTTACCCAATACAAGTATCCATTTAGTAGATGGACAATTTTTTAGCTGGTATGGCAGCAGAATGCAAATTGCGGTAGACTATTTCATAGCCCTACAAAGCAAGGTTTATAAAAAGAACTTGCTACACGCTAAATGCGACATTTTTGTTAATGAAGAAGAAAATGCAATAGGCATTATTGGCAGTTCAAATTTCCCCAAAAAATTTAATTGACAATTCCGAGTTAAACCATTTAGGAGATAATAATGGTACTGTAAATTATCACAGATTAAATATTAATCAACATCCTTCACACCGTAGTTGGTTCGAGGGTTTATAGAAAGAAGGTGAAATGTGGAATTTAACTTTCAACACCGAAATTTTAGGGTTAAGCTAGTTTGGCAACCTAAGGATTATTACCTAAAGAATTTTAGAATTATTTTAACCGCCCATTTTGCAAAATTGTGGATTAGCAAAGGCAAGAAATCTCTATTGCAATTCACCATTATCTTTTACTATTTTTATCCGATGAAAAAACTCCTCTTGCCTATAGCCTTGCTTTTCTGCTATAATGGAATGGCACAAAATATTGACTCTGTAGATTTCAAACGTATTGCCGACCAAGTACTGACCAAAGGCAAATGCTACGATGACCTTCGAATCCTTTGTAAGCAAATCGGAAACAGAATCAGCGGCAGCTCTAGGGCTAATAAGGCGGTAGAATGGGGAGAAATGACCCTTAGGGAAGCAGGTTGCGACCGTGTATGGCTACAACCCGTAATGGTGCCCGTATGGCATAGAGGTGAAGAACATTTGGCGCTCCGCTATTCGCGCGAAGGAGATTTTATAGATGTACCCATGACTTCTTTGGGTAATAGCGAGGGTACGGGCGACAGAACTGTGAAGGCTTCTATCCTGATGGTAGGCTCTTTTGAAGAATTTGAAAAACTGAGTGCCGCAGATATTGACGGTAAGTTTATCTTTTTCAACTATCATTTTCGACAAGATTTTGCACAAACATTTAATGCCTATGGTGATGCCGTAAAATATCGTTGGCAATCTCCAATGATTGTAGGCAAGAAAAATATAGCGGGTATTATTATCCGCTCCATCTCTAGCGGCAAAGATGATTACCCGCACACAGGCAGTACAAAATATGCTGAAGGGGGTAGCAAATTTCCAATTGTGGCCATAGGCAATGAAACTGCCGACAAGCTGGAGCATGCTTGCTTAAAAGGCAATACAGCAGCAGCGTTACGGAGCGACTGCGGCATGCGTGGAATGGCACAATCCTATAACGTAATCGGCGAAATCAAAGGATCTTCCCAACCCAAAGATTATATCCTCGTTGGTGGGCATTTGGATTCTTGGGATATTGGCGAGGGAGCCCATGACGACGGTGCCGGATGTGTACAATCCATAGAGGTTTTGCGCACCATCAAACAATTAGGCATTAGACCCAAACACAGCATCCGTGCTGTCTTGTTTATGAACGAAGAAAATGGACTAAAGGGCGGAACGGCTTATGCTGATTCTGCTTTGGCCAAAAAAGAACATCATGTGTTGGCTTTAGAAAGTGATGCTGGAGGATTTTCGCCCAGAGGCATTGAAACGACCATGAGTAAAAAACAACGGGAACAATTCGAAAAATACATTCCCTTGTTCTTGCCCTATGGGGTTTATGATTTTGACAAAGAGGGGGGCGGTGCCGATGTCAGTCCTTTGAAAAAGCAAAATGTAGTCATTGGTGAATTATTACCCGATTCTCAACGCTATTTTGATGTGCACCATACCGATAATGATGTGTTCGAAACGGTGAACCACCGTGAGCTTAAGCTCGGTGCTGCCGCCATGACCATGCTGGTGTATTTGGTAGATCAACACGAGTTGTTGGATTAAAAACACTATCAATAAAAATCATACTCGGCTTTTTATGCTACTTTTTCGTTTTACAACAATGCGAGGCGCAGAAGGCTGTGGTGGCGAATTTGAAAAAGTATATTGTTGATGTAGGGTATCCTAATCCTTTGGATATTGTAGTAGAAGGTTTAAAATGTTCGGCAATAACTGTAACTACAAATAACGGTATTATTAAGAAAGGTGAAAATAACTGCAATTATATTCATATACCTGAAAGACAAGGAAGTTCAGAAATAATCATAAGTACAAAAAAAGACAGGGTTATTTCTACAATACATTTCATAGCCAGTTTTATTAAAGGGATACCAGTGGCTTCATTATTTGGAAAGGAAAGGGGAGAGGTATATATTGATTCTAATGGCACATTGTATATTTACGATTCATTAAGTTGTTCGCAAATAGATGCTAATATTAATGGTCCAGACTGGGATGCAGGATTCATAATTCAAAAATTCTGTGTAGCTATTATTAGAAGGGGCGATACTGCTTTCTTTCGCAATAACATCGGCGGCAATATTTTTTCGGAGGAGATAAAGCAAGAATTCAAAAAAACTAACCAAGACGACAAACTCATTTTTTATGGAATGACTGCACAAGGACCTGATAAAAGAATTCTAGAACTTTCGCCAATGGAATTTACAATAACAAAAAATAGTCCTTCAAGAAATGAACACCCAAATAGCCGAAAAATGGTTTGCCGCCTTCAATGCCCATGATTTGGAAGCATTATTGTCGCTATATGCCGAAGATGCACAACATTTTAGCCCGAAACTAAAAATCCGACAACCCGAAACCCAAGGTTGGGTGAAGGGAAAAGCCGCATTGAGGGCTTGGTGGCAAGATTCCTTCGATAGACTAACTACACTTCAATATCTACCCACCAGCTTCACCGCAAACGAAAATCGTGTATTTATGGAATATACCCGTAAAGTAGCAGGCGAAGCAGACATGCAGATAGCTGAAGTATTAGAAATTAAAGAGGGCTTGATTGTAGCTTCTCGGGTCTATCACGGGTAAGCAAAAGTCTAATTCTTCTCCACTTAAAGAAGCGGCAAATTCCTATCTTTGCTCAATGTCTGAATTGCATATTTACAACTCTTTCAACCGCCAAAAAGAAAAATTCGAATCCATCACCCCAGGTCATGTAGGCTTATATGTCTGCGGGCCTACCGTATCGGGTGAATCTCATTTGGGTCATGCACGCCCCTACATCACTTTTGATGTGGTGAATCGCTATTTACAACATTTGGGTTATAAAGTGCGCTATGTGCGCAACATTACTGATGCAGGACATTTTGAGGAAGAAGGACGTGATGCAGAAGATAAAATTACAGGCAAGGCTCAATTAGAAAAATTGGAGCCTATGGAGCTGGTGCATAAATACACAGAACTCTTCCATTGGGGTATGCGCTTATTCAATTGCCAAAGTCCTAGTATTGAGCCAACAGCTACCGGTCACGTTATTGAGCAAATCTCCATGATAGAAGATATTATGGGCAAGGGCTATGCTTATGAAAAAAATGGCTCGGTTTATTTTGATGTCAAAAAATATGCAGAAGAATATAACTATGGTAAGCTGTCGGGTAGAAAAATTGATGAACTCTTAGAAACTACTCGCAACCTTGATGGTCAGGACGAAAAAATCAATAAAGTTGACTTTGCTCTTTGGAAAAATGCACCACCTGAGCATCTCATGCGTTGGAAAAGCCCATGGGGAGAAGGTTTCCCGGGTTGGCATATTGAGTGCTCTGCTATGAGTTGCAAATATTTGGGCGAAGAATTTGACATTCACGGCGGTGGTATGGACTTACAATTTCCACACCACGAATCGGAGATTGCTCAATCTACTATTGCCAATGGCAAAGCACCTGCCCGCTATTGGCTGCACAACAATATGATTACCATCAATGGCAAAAAGATGGGCAAAAGCTACAACAACGTAATTAAGTTGACCGAGCTATTCAGTGGTAATCACCCAATACTCGAACAAGCCTATCACCCGATGGTGGTTCGTTTTTATATTCTGCAAACACATTATCGCAGCACCTTAGATTTTAGCAACGAAGCACTGCAAGCATCCGAAAAAGCCCTGCGCCGCTTGTGGGAAGCTTATGAATTGTTGCAGAAAACAAATCATCCTGGAAATGCAACCCCCACAGATAGTGAACTAAACGAAAAAGTAAAATCATTCTGCAATGAATGTGCCGACTTTATGAACGATGATTTGAATACCGCCAAGGTGATTGCCAGTTTATTCGAATTGGCACCCATTGTCAACGGTATCAAAGGTGGTCAAATCAAAGCGGATGCTATTGATGCGGTTACTTTCCAATTGATGCAAGCAACTTTCAAAACCTATCTTGAAGATATTCTCGGCTTGCAGGCTTTACAAGCCGAGCAAAGCAGCAATAAATTGGATAAAGTTTTGCAGGTATTGATAGACATTCGTAAAGATGCCAAACAGAGAAAAGATTTTGCAACCAGCGATCAAATACGAAATAAATTGACGGAATTTGGAGTACAACTCAAAGACGAAAAAGACGGCACGGTTACTTATACTATTGATTAAACAAACACATGAAGAAAATTAAGCGACTCATTTATTACATAGCCGATTACAAAGGAAGTATTGCACTTTATTTTGTTTGCAGTTTATTGGCAGTAATATTTTCTTTGTTCTCAATGGGGTCTTTAATGCCTGTCTTACAAGTATTATTTCTGGGCAAAGAACGACCAAAACCCTCAGTACATCCAGACTTTATTGCACAAATTAATAATTACATTTTCGATTTAATTGACCAAAATGGTGCTATCAATGCTTTAGGAATAATTTGTATAGCGATTGTTACTTTTATATCACTAAAGAACCTATTCCTATATATATCACTTTATATCCTTGCACCCATACGCAATGCAGTTCTTCGTCGTTTGCGTAATGAACTTTTTATTAAAATACTTTCGCTGCCCATTGGTTATTTTACTGATAAACGTAAAGGTGATATTATGTCAAAAATGACCAATGATATCAATGAGATAGAAGTATCGGTCATAAGTGTTCTAGAAGTGTTCATTCGCGAGCCTTTGACGATAGCTATTTTCTTGAGTGCAATGATTTATATCTCTCCAAGTTTATCTTTATTTATCTTCATCTTCTTGCCCGTTGCAGGTTTAATAATTGGAGTAGTTGGCAAATCGCTTCGTAAATCTTCAAATATTTCGCAACAATACCTAGCAGAAATGCTTGCGGTAATTGAAGAAACGCTTACTGGAATGCGAGTGGTAAAAGCCTTCAATGCCGAAC
This sequence comes from Phycisphaerales bacterium, assembly GCA_030054025.1. GTDB lineage: Bacteria > Bacteroidota > Bacteroidia > Chitinophagales > Chitinophagaceae > Rurimicrobium. The sequence goes on from JASGCQ010000022.1 coordinate 16,096, forward strand.
GTCATCAACAATTGCGCTTCACCCAAATGAACAATAACTTATTCCGTATTCGCAATAAAATATCTGCACGTAGAGAACTGGCTTCACCCATGAGCGAGGTAATGGGTGTAACCGTTGTCAGTATTATTTTATGGGTCGGAGGAAAGATTGTACTCAATCATGGAGAACTAACAGGCTCTACTTTCATTGGTTATTTGACATTGTTTACCCAAATCATCAATCCTTTTAAAAACCTTTCTTCCGCTTATTCTAACCTCAAAAAAGGGAGTGCTGCCTTGCAAAGAATTGAGGATATTTTGCAAGTAGAAGCTACCATTAAAGATTTGCCCAATGCCAAAACAGTACTCAGTTTCGAATATCAAATAGAATTGCGTCATGTTAATTTTGCTTATGGCGACAAAGTCATTTTAAGCGACATCAACCTTACCATTCCTAAAGGAAAAACAATTGCCTTAGTGGGTGCTTCGGGTGCAGGAAAATCTACCTTAGTAGATTTAATTCCCCGCTTTCATGATGTAAGTTCGGGCAGTATTTTGCTAGATGGTATAGACCTGAAAGAGTATAAGGTAGATAATTTGCGCCGTCTGATAGGTGTAGTGGGTCAAGACCCCATCCTATTCAACGATACCATATACAATAACATTACTCTAGGGACCGGTGGTGCAGATTTACACAGAGTAGAAGAAGCAGCCCGTGTAGCCAGCGCACACGATTTTATTCAGCGCAAAGCACAACAATACAATACCGAAGTGGGCGACCGTGGCAGCCGCTTGAGCGGAGGAGAACGCCAACGGATTACAATTGCTCGTGCAGTGCTTAAAAATCCACCTATATTGATTCTCGACGAAGCCACTTCATCGCTTGATACGGAAAGTGAACGTATGGTGCAAGATGCCATTAATAATTTGATGCAAAACCGTACCTGTATTGTGATTGCCCATCGCTTGTCCACTGTGCGCAATGCCGACGAAATCATTGTACTCGACCAAGGTAAAATAGCTGAACGCGGCGATCACGAATCACTATTACATCAGCAGGGCATTTATAAAAAACTCGTTGACATGCAAGAGTTGAAATGATTTTATTTTACTCTATGAAACATCTGCTCTTTCGGCTTATTTCATTTTATTTTGTCGTAGTTTAATTATCTTTATTCGGCAATATCTCCAATAATCACCTCCGACAATCGGCATATATATACCCATTGCATTGCCGTATATATATGATTAACTTTTTGCCACATTGCTGAAAAATTAATTGAGTTTTTAAAAGTTAAAAAAATATTTGAGATTTGAATGTTGGTTTATTACCTTTGCGCCAGCTAAAAAGGGAAAAACATTAAATCAAGCATCCCGCTTCACTGTCAGTACCTAATTAGTGACCCATTTGGGTAATAAAAACTAAAGTGTAGTATTTACATATATTTCAGCACTAAGGTTCGAGTTCAGCCCACACCACTACTATTTTTTACCGGCGTAAATCTTAGTAGCGTTTTAAAACCATTCAAAAATCGGGAAGTGGCGCAGGCCGGTAGCGCACCTGGTTTGGGACCAGGGGGTCGCAGGTTCGAATCCTGTCTTCCCGACCATTTAGAGAAAAACCTCAACGAAAGTTGGGGTTTTTTTGTGCTCAATACTCACTGGAATCAATAGTTTTGGGGGATTTTTCATCTAAGACTTAAATCTTGTAAGGCTCTAGAATTACTACGACGCAACACCTGTAGAGTAAAACACGCCTTCAGCAACTTTGTAGAACGAATAAGAATTTGCCTAGCTTATTACCTAAGCCTCGATTATGTGTGCAATCATATCAGCCAAGGAGCAAAAGCAATTGAGAAAACGAATAAACCTCCAGACTTATTTTCCGGACAACTAACACTCTAACTCAATAAAATCAAACACTTCAGCTCGCCAAAATCGCAATTCCTGAAAAGTTTCGGATGAGTGTGATCTATTTTTCAAAAAGGAGATTATTAACTATATGAGGCTTTTTGATATAAAGTCCTAGTTTTCTTAACCTGAAATGAAAATGAGATTGTGCGCAGCAAATATTTTCAGCTATTTTTGTCAGTTCCTTATACAAACAAATGATTGCCCCAGCCTCCATACAAGAAGTAATGAACCGTGCGGATATCGTAGAGGTCGTGGAGCAGTTTGTTCGACTCAAAAAGCGGGGTGCCAATTATATTGCCAATTGCCCTTTTCATAACGAAAAGTCGCCCTCCTTTTCCGTGTCGGCGAGCAAAGGTATTTTCAAATGTTTTGGCTGTGGCAAAGGCGGCAATGCCGTTACCTTCGTACAAGAACACGAAAAAATCACCTACCCCGAAGCCATTCGATGGTTGGCAGAATTTTATAAAATTCCCCTCGAAGAAACTAAAGCATCTGAAGAGCAAATACAATTACAACAGGCAGAAGAAAGCCTACGCATCTTCAATGAATTTTCGGCAGCTTATTTTACCAACACCCTGCTGCATACCGAAGAAGGACAAACCATCGGACTATCTTATTTCAAAGAAAGAGGATTCCGTACCGAAACCATCGAAAAATTTCGACTAGGTTATTGCCCCGAAGATGGTTCTTCGTTTTACAAAGAAGCCCTAGCCAAAGGTTATCCCACAGAATTGATGGAAAAGTCGGGGTTGGTAAAAAATGCCAATGGTCGCTGGTACGATACCTATCGGGGACGCGTTATTTTTCCTATTCAAAACATGACGGGGAGAGTATTGGGCTTTGGGGCACGTATTCTCAAAACCAACGACAAAGCACCCAAATATATCAATTCGCCCGAGAATGAACTGTACAACAAAAGCCGAGTACTTTATGGCTTGTACCAATCGCGCCAAGCCATGGGCAAGTTGGACGAATGTTATTTGGTAGAAGGCTATACCGACGTTATCTCGCTACACCAAGGAGGCATAGAAAATATAGTATCAAGCAGTGGTACCTCCCTGACCGAAGATCAGTTGCGCATCATAGGCCGGACCACCAAAAACCTCACCATCCTCTACGATGGCGATGGAGCAGGCATCAAAGCCGCCATGCGCGGTATGGATATGGCATTGTCGCAGAGCTTCAATGTAAAACTAGCCCTCTTACCCGAAGGGCAAGACCCTGACAGCTACATCCAAAGCGTTGGTGCCAGTGGATTTAACGAATACATCAAAGCGCATAAAAGAGATATTATCGGCTTCCGCATGGAAGTGGGTATGAAGGAGACCGAAAACGACCCTGTCAAAAAATCGAAATTGGTGAATGAAATTGCCGAAAGCATTTCGCACATCAACAAAGCAGAAGAATTTGCCCTGCAGGATTATTATATCAAGCAAGCAGCCGAGCTACTGCAAGTAGATGAAAACGGAATGATTAATTTGGTCAATAAATTTATTCGCGACCGTATAGACCAAGACCGAAGACAAATACAGCAAAGCCATTCAGAAGAAGCATTGGTAAACCTACCTATAGAACAATCTTTTGTAGAAGCCAACAGCAATGCCGTTGATGAATCGCAAGAATGGCAATTGATTCGAGTACTCATCACCCATGGCGACAAAAGCGTAGAAGGATTTACAAATGCTGCGCAAATGATTTACGAGCGTATAGACCCTGAGATGATTGAAGTGTCCGAAGCAGCCTTGTTTTACCAAAGCTACTTTGACTATGTACGCGAACATCAGAGTTTGCCTAACATACACTATTTCACGAATCATCCCAATGAAAAAATACAAATTCGTAGTGCTACACTACTCCAAAACAAAAATGAAGTAAGCCTCAACTGGCTAAAAATATATGGTATAGGCTCTCTAAATGGCGAAGACAATTACTTGAACGACATCGAAAGTTCGCTCGGCTATTTCGAACTCAAAAAAATAAAAATTATGCAGGCGGATGTACGCAAAAACATGAGTCAAGCCAAAGAAAGCTCCACAATGATAGGATTGATGGAGCAGTTTATTGCACTCAAGAAAACGGAACAAGAAATATTGCTGCGCCCAGGTACCGTTATTGTCAAATCGCTTACGAGATAGCTATCCCATTTGGATTTTAAAATCCCAAATGCCGTTTTTCTTTCATAGCTTTGACTTATCGTAGTTAAATCAAATTTTATGAAATCCCCAATTTTTACCGCCACTGCCGCAGTCCTTTGCTTAGCTTTGCTCCAGAGCTCTTGCCAGCAAAATACTGCAAATGGCAAAGCAGAAATCAACGATACCATCGAGGCTAATGCCGCTCATCATTCATTAGAGCCCATCAATCTGTTGCCCGTTATGGGTTCGCCGGAATTTGCCGATGCAGCACTGAGCCTACGAACGGCTCGTGTAGCAGAAATCAGCAAAGACTCCGCCAAAATAGCTTTTGAATTTGATGTTAAAAACTACAACCTCAAAAACCAAACATCAGATGCCAACAACAAACAATGCAGCAATTCCGACAAAGGGCAACATATTCATTTCATCCTCGACAACAAGCCTTACACCGCACTCTACGAGCCCAAACACGAGGTGACGCTTGCTAAAAACACTGAACATTACCTCATGTGCTTCTTATCCCGCTCCTATCACGAAAGTATCAAAAGTAAAGGCGCAGCATTTGTATTCCATTTCAAAATAGATGGAAATGGTAAGATGGAAAAATTGGCTGACCCCAAAACGCCTATGCTATTTTACAGCCGCCCCAAAGGAGATTATTTAGGCAAAGATACCAGCAATCTTTTGCTCGATTTTTATGTATGGAACGCTACTCTGGGTGCAGACTATAAAGTAAAAGCCAACATCGAAAACGAAAGCAATGGGCAAAAGAAAGGAGTTGTCATAGACAATTGGCAAGCCCAATTCATCGAACATTTAGGAAGCGGCAAAGCCTCAGTAAACCTTAGTTTAATCGGCAAAGATGGCAAAGCTGTGGAAGGACCTATGACCAATGCTACTCGCAATATCCAATTGGCGGCACAAGAGCCCCTCAAATAAATTGTTTCGTTTTATTATTACATTACAATGTCTGATTCAAAACACAATATGGGCATAGACACCCTCTGTATTCATGGTGGTCATGCCGCTGATGCTCATCGTGCACACCTTACACCACTCTACGCCAGTAGCACCTATAGCTTCGATAGCGTAAGACAAGGAGTTGATATTTTTTCGGGCAAAGAACCCGGATATATTTATGGGCGGTTTGGCAATCCAACCATCAATGAGGTAGAGCGCAAAATCTCACTCCTAGAGGCTTTTGGACTGAAAGATGCTCAAGGCAACGACTTGTCTCTATATGCCATCCTACACGCATCAGGCATGGCGGCTATCACGACCCTATTATTGTCCAACCTCAAAGCTGGCGACAAAATCATCACCCATCCATCACTCTATGGCGGTACGCAAGAGATGATTGACAAAATATTGCCAGGCTTGGGCATCGCTACGGTGATTGTGGATATGCACAATGACGAATTGGTACGCAGCACCATCAGCAAGGACGACAACATCAAAATGATGTATCTCGAAACACCTGCCAATCCTACCCTGCAGTGTATTGATTTGAAAAGATTAAGTGCCATTGGCAAAGAACATCATCTAATCGTCTGTGCCGACAATACTTTTTGTACGCCATTATTGCAGCAGCCATTTGCTTACGATGTGGATTTTGTGATTCATTCTACCACCAAATTTCTTAATGGACATGGCACCGCTATTGGCGGCATTTTGATAGGTAGAGATGCCAGAAGAATGAATACTGATGTGAAGAAAATGCACCGCTTATTGGGTGCCAACAGCAATGCTTTTGATGCCTTTTTACTCACCAATGGCTTGCGTACCCTATCGTTGCGCATGGAGCGCCATTGCAGCAATGCCATGAAAGTAGCCGAATATTTAACGAAGCACCCGCAAGTAGCTACGGTCAATTATCCCGGACTCAGTTACCATCCACATCATGCAATAGCCAAAGCCCAAATGAAAGATTTTGGTGGGCTGATGAGCATTGAACTGAAAGGAGGTTTTGATGCCGCAGCTTCTTTTATGAATAAATTGAAAGTATGTACCAATGCCGTATCGCTTGGCACTTGCGACACCTTGGTATCGCATCCTGCCTCTACTACCCATGTAGGCGTATCACACGAATTGCGCTTGGCTTCAGGCATCAGCGACGGACTCATCCGTATGAGCATCGGCTTAGAATCTGTTGCCGATATCATTGCCGATTTAGAACAGGCATTGGGCTAGTGCCTAATTTTATTGAATGAATAATTTGAGGGTGCTGAATAAATTTCAGCACCCTTTTTTATGCACTAAATCACCCTCTTCATGGTTGCTAGCCTCCCTAAAAAATAATTTCAACTTTTCTATGGCTCCACTTGCTATGGGCTACTATATTCTTCGCATCTGTTCTGCCCATGAAGATGTCTTTGTGTAAAGATTTCAGTAGCTATCATTCAAGATATAGGACAAGTTTCAAGTACTACCCTTACGAAGATTTTTGAATGATCATCTTGAGCCAGACGAAGAATAAGGCAATTCGAAAATTTTCGTTGCTTAATAAATATCTATTAGGCACAAATACGCTACACTGCATTAGTTTTAGGCATAAGCTAGAGGAGTACAGTCGGACACCCTTGCGGATTCTTAAACTTAGGGGTACTTTATGATATTAACTGCTTGCAAATATTTTATATATTGTGCCGTTTTTTTTGTCTGCGCAATCAATTGAAGTAAAAGTATAAAAGTCTTTAATGGGGCAAATTCTCCAATTCCCTTGCTTTCAACTATATTTGCCCAAGCGAAAACAACCTTATTTATTGCCTCCTTGTTGAATGAAAAAAATAAAATTAATTTTGAGCGTCTTAGCCCTCCAATTATTGGTGGCCTGTGTCGACTCATCTACTAAAAATAGTACCCCTGCACAAGCTCAGGATGAAGCGTTTCAGCACCCGTCTGTAGCTTCTATTACCCAAAAAATAGAGCAAGCACCCAAAAATGCCGCTTTATTTTTTCAGCGTGCCAAAGCATTGCGTGCTTTACAAGAAGATTCTTTGGCACTCAACGATTTCAAACAAGCTATTGCATTGGATAGTACAAAGGCTATTTACTTTTCGGCTATTGGCGAATTGTTGTTTGAACATAAAGATGTAGATGGTTCGTTGCAATGGTTTAAAAGAGCGATACAGCTCGACTCTAAAGACCCTGTGGCTCATCTCAAATTTGCCAAAATGCTCATGTTTATCGCCGACAACCAACAGGCTTTTTCTGAAATTAATACTGTTTTGCGTCAAGATCCCTATAATTCGGAAGCCTATTTTTTAAAAGGTTTGGTATATAAAAACATGAAAGATACTGCCAAAGCAATTTCCAGTTTTCAAACCTCGGTACAGGTAGATCCTGGCTATCAGCCTTCTATCTTACAATTGGCGCTTATCTATGCTGCAAAAAATGATTCGCTAGCCTTATGCTATTTCGACAATGCTTTTGCTGCTGATACCACACAATTGGTTGCTTTGTATGGCAAGGCCTTATTTTATCAAGATCATCAACAACCCGAAAAGGCAAAAGCAGTGTATAAAAAATGTATTGTACGCAATCCTCAATATACTGATGCCTTCTTCAATACAGGTTGGATCTTGATGCATCAAGATTCATTGGAAAAGGCGGCAAAGCAATTTGATTTTGTAACCAAAATAGAACCGACTAACTCTGGAGCTTATTACAATAGAGGCTTGTGCTACGAATTATTGAAACGCAATGCTGAAGCCATTAATAACTATAAACAAGCAATAGAATTTGACCCTGAATATCAAGAGCCAAAAAACGGCTTAAAAAGATTGAAGGCGAAGTGAAAAAATAAATACAACTTGCGCTTGGCGCATCACTAAAAAAATACAAAAAAATGATAGCACCTTCCGTATTATCTGCCGATTTTTTGCACTTGGGTAGAGATGTAGAGATGATTAACAATAGTGACGCCGATTGGTTTCATGTAGATGTAATGGATGGTAGATTTGTGTCTAATATTAGTTTTGGGTTGCCCATTATCAAAGCCATTAAAAAGTTGGCGACAAAACCATTAGATGTTCATTTGATGATTGTAGAACCTGAAAAATATTTTCGGGATTTTAAAGATGCTGGAGCCGATATACTTTCGGTACATTTAGAAGCCTCTACACACTTGCATCGCAGCTTGCAAGCTATCAAAGCTTTAGGCATGAAGGCAGGTGTAGCCATTAATCCTCATACTCCAGTGTCTTTATTAGCCGATATCATTCAGGATGTTGATTTGGTTTGCATGATGAGTGTCAATCCTGGATTGGGTGGTCAATCCTTCATTTCCAATACACTACTTAAAATCAAAGAACTCAAAAAAATGATTGTAGAAAAAGCTGCGCCAGCCTTGATAGAAATTGATGGTGGGGTAACCTTAGATAATGCCGCCACAATCGTAGCCGCAGGAGCAGATGTTTTGGTGGCAGGTAATACAGTGTTTTCTTCTGCCAATCCCAGCCAAACTATTACAGAGTTAAAGCACTTATCAAAATAAAAATAGCTTTTCAACGTTTAAGCCAAATATGCTCTCATCCAAATATTTTTATTATTTACTTGTTTTCTTGTTGACACCCTCGATGCTTATTGCCCAAACGCAAAAGGCAACAATAAAAGGTGTGGTCAATGACGATGCGGGTAATCCCTTTTCGGAGGTGCGCTATTTTATTGCTGAAAGTAGTATTACAGGCATTACCGATGATAAGGGAGCATACAATATCAGTATTGATTCAGGTGCTTACACCATTATATTTACGAACTTGGGTTATAACCAATTCAAAAAGAAATTCAGTATCAAGGCAGGAGAAACAAAGACTTTAAATGTCTTGATGAAATCTTCTAACTATGTATTGAAAGGTATCGAAAAGAAAAATGACCGTCCTAAAGGTGAAGCGGGTGGGGTATATATAGATCCTGCGAAAGCGAAACAAATAGCGGGTCCCATAGGTGGTATAGAAGGCATCATTAAAACATTGGTGGGTAGTACCAACGAGCTTACTTCGCAGTATAGTGTGCGTGGTGGCAACTACGACGAAAATTTGGTATATGTCAATGATTTTGAAATTTATCGTCCTTTTTTGGTTCGCAGCGGTCAGCAAGAAGGGCTTAGTTTCGTAAATGCTGATTTGGCGAGTGGAGTTAGTTTTTCTGTAGGTGGCTTCCAGTCTAAGTATGGCGATAAAATGTCGAGCGTGCTGGATGTAACCTATAAAAAGCCTAAATCATTTGTAGGTTCTGCGATGCTCAGTTTGCTTGGCGGCAGCTTGCACCTTGAGGGGGGCAGTAAAAATGAGAAACTTAGCTATCTTATTGGTTTGCGCCACAAGAGTAATCAATACCTTTTGCAAGCACAACCTACCAAAGGTATTTACAACCCCTCCTTTACCGACTTTCAAACTTTAGTCAACTACAAGTTCAATAAAAAATGGGAAATGGAATTAATAGCCAATTATGCACGCAACCGATTTTCATTTATCCCCGAAGAACAAACCAGCAGTTTCGGTGTCTTGAACAAAGCCTTTAAGTTGGAATTGTTTTATAACGGTGGTGAAATAGATCAATTCGATTCTAAGTTTGGTGGTTACTCCATTACTTTCCGACCGAATGAAAAATTAAAATTAAAATTATTGGCGTCTGCTTTTCAAACCAACGAAAAAGAAACCTATGATATTACTGGCGAATATCGCCTAGGCGAGTTAGAAACCGATTTGGGAAAGTCTGATTTTGGTCGAATCAAGAATTATTTGGGTACTGGATTGATACAAGATTATGCACGAAATTATTTGAAAGTAAATGTTGCAACACTTTCTCATCGTGGTTCTTATGCAGCCAATAATCACTTTTTTCAGTGGGGAGTAGATGTTACTACTCTAAACATTGAGGATAAGCTGCACCAATACCAACGAAGAGATTCTGCGGGTTTTACCCAGCCCTTTAGCACGAGTTCGCTCATGATGCAAAAACTATTTGTAGCATCAAATCAATTTAGTGCTTATCGTATTAGTGGTTTTGTACAAGATAATTTCCGTTTTCAAGATTCCGTAAAATTTACGGGTTCTTTGGGTGTGCGCTATTTTCATAATACGCTCAATGGTGAAACAATTATAAGCCCTCGCTTACAATTGGGTTTTAAACCTAAATGGAAAAGTGATGTTACCTTTCGTATTGCAGGTGGTTGGTATGCACAACCTGCTTTTTATAGAGAGCTGAGAGATTTGGAAGGCAATACCAATACCAATGTGTTGGCACAAAAATCTTTTCATGTGTTGGGCGGTACAGAATATAATTTCAAAGTTTCGAATAGTCCTTTTAGAATTACTACTGAATTTTATTACAAAGATCTTTGGGATTTGGTTCCTTATGAGTACGATGGAATCAAAATACGTTATTACGGTCAGAACAACAGTCGTGGTCATGCCTATGGTGGCGAAATTCGATTGTATGCCGATTTAGTAAAAGATGCTACTTCTTGGATTAGTATTGGAATGTTAAAAACAGAGGAGCGTATTCTTCAGCAATACAAGAATACCGCTGGTGGCGACAGTGCTTCTGTATTATCAGGTTTTATTCCTCGCCCCACCGATCAAAGATTGATGGTGGCTATGTATTTTCAAGATTACCTGCCGCAGAATAAAAATTTTAGAGTACACATCAATTTGATGTATGGCACTGGGTTGCCATTCGGGCCTCCTGATGGCAATAAAGTGGATGATGTATTGCGTATGCCTGCCTATCGCCGTGTAGATATTGGCTTCTCGGCACTTTTGTTGGATGGTCAGAAACCTAATCGTCCTGCACACAGTTTTTTTCGAAATATGCACTCTATTTGGACGAGTTTCGAAGTGTTTAATTTGCTCAACATACAAAATACACTTTCCTACATCTGGGTTCAAGACCAAACCAGCGGTAAGGTATATGCGGTACCTAATAGACTTACTGCTCGTTTATTTAATGTTAAGTTTATTGTCGAGTTTTAGAGTTGTTTGCCGAAAATCCCCCTATTTTCGCACCTACTCTTGACATAGGGAACATTTCTATTTCATACCATTGCAGTTGTAAATTGTTAAGCCGATGAAAAAAATAATCCTCTTTTTATTCATGAGCACTTTTTGCTCCATCTTTACTTATGCCCAACAAAAGTTGATTACAGGAAAACTTGTGGATACTTTTAATAATGAAACACTTGAATATGCTACAGTAGTAGTGCTTCGAGCATCCGATTCGATACTGCTGAGCTATACACGCAGCGATAAGGATGGGGCCTTTGCCATAAATGTGCCAGACGAGAAAAGGTATATGATACTGATTACCTATCCAGGCTTTGCAGATTATATCGACATCGTATCGGCATCGGCAAACCCAACGCTAGAGTTGGGCAGATTGGTGCTCTTTACACGAGAAAAAATCTTGAGCGAATTTGTGATTAGACAAAAGAGAGGTTCTATAATTATCAAAGGAGATACTACCGAATACTTGGCGGATAGCTTTCAAGTAGATGCTAATGCAAATGTGGAGTCTTTACTGAAAAAACTCCCCGGACTGCAAGTGGATAAAAATGGGCAAGTAACCGCTCAAGGAGAGAAGGTGCAAAAAATATTGGTTGATGGTGAAGAATTTTTTAGCGATGACCCTGCTGTTGTGAATAGAAATCTACAAGCTAAAACAGTAGAGAAAGTGCAGATATTTGACAAAAAAAGTGAGAATGCAACTTTTACCGGCATTGATGATGGTCAAAGAACAAAGTCCATCAACTTGATGCTCAAGGATAAATACAAAAAAGGATATTTTGGCAAACTAGATTTTGGTGGTGGTAATGATGCTTTCTTCGAAAATCAGGGTATGCTCAATGTCTTTAGAGGCAAAATGAAATTTTCGGTTTTTGGAATAGCTGCCAGCACTGGTAGAATAGGTCTTTCTTACGATGATAACAGCAAATTTGGAAGTGGGAATAACATGATGTCTGACGGTGAAAGCGGGGTGTTTTTTTCCGTGATGAACACAGATGACGATGATGTCGGATGGGGTGGCACCTATGATGGACAAGGTTTGCCTAAGGCGTGGACAGCAGGGGCTCACTTTTCTGATAAATGGTATAAAGACAAAAACCATATTAATGGTAATTATAAATTTAGCAGAAGAAATATTGAGACGCTGAATAATACACTCTCTCAGTATAGCTTAGCTGATACTGTTTATTACAACGATCAAAAAAGTAATACATTTTCTACATCAGATAGGCACAGCATTAGCGGTATGTATGAATATAATATTGATTCGCTCTCTACTTTAAAATTGACCGCAAATGGTGCGCAAACAACAAAGTCGAGTGTTGATGATAATAGTACAGATTCCAAAGGGGCAAAGGGGGGCTTGATTAATAATAGTGAACGAAAAACTACTAACGACGGACAAAGCCAAAACTTGAACACCTCCTTAATTTGGAAAAAGAAATTCTTAAAGAAGGGTAGAAATGTTTTGATTGAAGCAGATTTTCGGCAGACACACAATAATAATGATGGTTATTTGAAAGCACTGAATTCTTTTTATAAAGAAGGGGTCAAGGATAGCTCTAACACTATTGACCAAAAGAAAAAAAATGAATCCCAATCTATTTCTATAGGAGCTAATATTACCTATACAGAACCTATTTCAAAGAAAGGATTTTTAGAATTGAGGTATAAATTCAATAATCAAAATAGAAATTCAAAGCAATTGTCTTTTAATAAAGATGCGGCAAATGCATATACTCAATTGGATAGTGTATTTAGTACAGATTATGATTTTGGAGTCAATACTCATCAAGTAGGAACTAGCTTACGTTGGGTGTTTGATAAGGTCAATTATTCTTTTGGGGCAGCGGTAGCCAATACAAAATTTATCCAAGCAGATAATTTGGCAAATACGACCAAAGACAGAACCTTCAATAATTTTTTTCCTTCAGCATCTATTAATATAAAGTTTACAAAGCAAAGCAATCTCTATTTGAATTACAATGGGAGTACTCAGCAGCCTAGTATAGACCAATTGCAGCCTATTCGCCAAAATAGTGATCCCCTTAACATCACTATCGGCAATCCTAACCTTCGACAAGAATTTGATCATTCTATTTATTTCAGATACAATAGTTATAAGGTATTGCAGAACACTTATTACTATGCGGGTGGTGGAACAAATTTTGTAAATGACGATATCAGTCGAAGTGATATAGTTTCAGCTTCTGGTATCCGTGTTTCTCAATATTTCAATGTTAATGGTAATTTTAATTCTAATTTATACCTCGGTGCAGGGTATAAAATCAGAAAATGGGACTTAGATTTTGGATTTAATCTCTCTGCTAATCAAAGTCGTGTTAATAATTTTGTGAATAATTCGCTCAACAGAAATGATAATAACTCGTATAATTTCGGATTGAGATTTGGTTATGACAAAGAAAAGAAAGTGGACATTAGCTTCAACCCTTCTATTGCTTATACCGACAACCATAGCAGCATCGGCAACCAAAATACTGCCTTCTGGAGTACTACTCAAGAGCTAACGGTCAATTACTACTTACCTTTTAAAATGCTGTTGAATGTGGATATTAGTTGGCACATACGTCAGCGCACTGTTATTTTTGATCAAAATAATAACGTGTTTTTGGCTAATGCTTATTTGTCCAAGAAATTCACCAAAAACGATGCAGTAGAAATTCGTGCCTCTGTTTTTGACATATTCAATCAAAATCTTGGATTTAGTCGTTATGGACAAGGTAATACTGTAACACAACAGAGTTACAACACCATTCGCCGCTATGGATTACTATCAGTTATTTGGAATTTCACCAAATCGACAAAAGATAAAACGCCAACAGAGCCTGATATCATGGAGATTAAAAATTAATTCTAAACCCGATTATGTTTAATCTAAAGTTATTTTGAAATGAAAAGTATAATTCTGAGCAGTGTATTAGTAATGACTTGCCTATCCTTGGTCTCTAAGGGACAAGTTATTTTGCAAGGCAAAATTGAGTATCAACGCAAAATGAATATTCATCGTCAATTTGATGATATGAGTGGCGATAACAATAGTTATATGGAGGCTTTTATCGCTAAAATTCCTAAATTCGATACGAGAAACTTTGCTCTGGTTTTTAACTCCAAGCAGAGTAAATATAGCCCAGTAAAGCACGACGAAAACCCAATGCTAGCTATGATGGGTGGCTTACCAGGTACCGAAACTGTTGTTTGGAATGATTTAGAACACCAGAAGACAATTGCCTCGAAGAAAGTGTATGAACAAGCTTTTTTGGTAGATGATAACATACGCAAATACACTTGGAAAATATTAGAAGAAGTGCGCACTATTGCAGGCTTTAGTTGCAGAAAAGCAGTTACTAAAATAAATGACAGCGTTGTAGTTGTTGCCTTTTATACCGATAAAATTTCGGTAAGTTCGGGTCCCGAAATGTTTGCCGGATTGCCTGGTATGATTATGGAATTGGCCATTCCTCGATTATTTACCACTTGGGTTGCTCAATCTGTTGTTTTAGAAACTGTAGCCCCCGACCAACTTACAGTACCTGAAAAAGGTAAAAAAACTACTATTGTAGATATGGAAAAGTCCATCAGAAGCAGTACAAAAAGTTGGGGAAAATTTGCAGATAAAAGTATATGGTGGTCGAACTTGTAACGTACTTTTGCAGATAGCCAACGATGGCTACCTCATTTTATTGTTTCGATGAAAACTTTTAATGTCCCTGCCCACTATCGTAGTCCCTTAATTTCGGCCATCAAACATAAGCGTAAAGCCAATGATAAATTAAAGAAAGATTTTTCGCCAACGATACTCAGTATCGGTTCTGTTGATATTATATTGGCTCGTCATTTTGGATTTTGCTATGGTGTGGAAAATGCGATTGAAATTGCCTTTCGTGCTATAGATGAAAATCCGGATAAGCGCATTTTTTTATTGAGCGAAATGATACACAATCCCAGTGTAAATGCCGATTTAGTGGCACGCGGCGTTCGTTTTGTTATGGATACTTCCGGCAGAATGCTCATGAGTTGGGATGAGTTAACCAATTCTGATATTGTTATCGTTCCTGCCTTTGGTACAACGGTAGAAATGGAGGCCTTGTTGCGCAATAAGGGAATAGAACCCGCCACTTATGAAACTACTTGCCCTTTTGTGGAGAAAGTATGGAATAGAGCTGAAAAAATAGGTAAGGAGGGTTATACCATAGTGGTGCATGGCAAACCCAAACATGAGGAAACACGAGCAACTTTTTCGCATAGCAATGTACATACCCCAACTGTGGTCGTAAAAGATATGCACGAAGCTCAAATATTGGCTCAATACATCACTAGGCAAAAACCAGCAGAAGAGTTCTACCAACAATTCAAAGGTCAATATTCTGAGGGCTTTGATGTACTCAATGACTTACAGCGTATTGGAGTAGTGAATCAAACCACGATGTTGGCAAGTGAAACCCAAGGTATTGCTGATTTTTTAAAACACACTATTTTGGAGTATTATCCACAAGATATAGAAACAGCACATTTTGCAGAAAATCGCGACACCCTTTGTTATGCCACAAATGATAATCAAACTGCAGTACAAGGCATGCTGGAAGAAACTGCAGATTTTGCCATTGTGATAGGCGGATACAACAGTTCCAATACTTCGCACTTGGTAGAGCTTTGTGAAGAAAAACTACCCACTTATTTTATTAAAGATGAGTTTTGCCTGATTAACGAAAAACTCATATCTCATTTCGATTGGCGCAATCATGCCGAGGAAATAACGGCTGATTTTATTCCTTCAAAAGCTAAACTAAAAATAATGATTACCTCGGGAGCCTCTTGCCCCGATGCGCTTGTTGAGCGTATTGTTCATAGATTGGCTGAATTGACTGGTAACCAAGAATATATTCCACGTTTAATTGATGAATGGACCTGACTTTTTTATTAGCTTTATAAAATTAATATTATACATCTGACATAAATTATTTTGAAAATTTGTGATTGCAGCAATAATCTTGCGCCTCAATCCCAATCGCCTTCTTCTGTTGCGCTATTTTTCTGCGAGTACTCTAAAAATTTTCAGTGTTGGCAAATCGTTACGCAGACCGAAACCTTATTACTTCAATCCCAACCATTTCGCCTACTAGGCAAAAAGAAATGGCATACACAAAAGAGGCTAATAGTGATTCATAAAGCCAACAGTATAACACTGCATAAAAAAGAAAAGACTCGTTAAAAAATGAGCCTTAAATTCTTAGACTTTACGTTATCCGAGGATAAGAGGCATTGCAAAGCATCGCAATGCAAGTATATCACTATTTTTATCAAAAACAACCCAAGTATCACGCATTAAAAAGTGAATAGTAAAAAGAACAGAACCACAAAACCAATTCATAAAATACACTTACAAGCCATTAATCCCAAAAAGTTCAATAGGCTTTAATCTTCTAATGACCGTCAATAGGTTT
>JASGCQ010000023.1 GCA_030054025.1 Phycisphaerales bacterium
ATGATACTGTCCCAAAAAGTGTGTAAAGCCAAAAAGTCTGAATTTTGTGTTTGAGCAAAAAAACTCAGCTATTTATGGACTTTACACAAGAGCAAATTTCACTTATATTTGACGAAATAGCAAATCAAAAAAACGGCTATCAAAATCAAAGCATTTTAAAACTAAGTTTGGAAGCGATAATGCGCGCCGAGCGCAAGCAGTTTAACTTAATAGGTTCGACCTCGTTTCTTATGGGTAAAGGTTTAGTTTACCATGATAAAACAGGATAGCAGCTTTAAAATTTTCAAATGTTCTGTACCCTTTTGCACTTAGTTTAATTTCTTGTATTTTGCCATTTAGTCTTTCTGCCATAGCGTTGCTTTTATTCAAAGCTATGGCATTTAGTATGCCGTTCATGTGCCTATCAAACATTTCGGCCACTTTTATTAGTGCATTTATTGTACTGTTTTTGGCATCTTGACTCCAACGGCAAAATAGTATAAACGCATCTTCTTTAGGTTGATTAAAATGGAGGTCTCTAAAATGATTTTATACAACTCGTTTGGTGTCCTCTTTTTTTAAGCTAAGATATATAACCCATAGGAATTAGTGTAGAACCAACCTTTATACATTCTGGCTCCGCAAAAAAGGAATTAAATTAAATCAAATTGTTATCAAATCTAAATTGTAAAGTTTTATTGTAATTTACCCCAAGTACAACATCTCATGATAAGTAGGCAAAGGCCAAAGGCTATTATCCACCAAGAGTTCTAATTTATCGGCAGCATATCGGATATTGTCGAACAAGGATTTGATATTGTTGCAGTACATGGCTGCACGTTTGTGCATATCCGCTTCGTTGTTGGCTACTTTGCGTGCCGCAATCATGGCTTCTACATTTTCGCTCATGCTTTGCATGTGTCCGCCAATAACGTTAATCATGTTCAATTGTGCTTTGTAACCGGCTGCATCCACACCAATCTCTTTCAGATTGCGTACATTTTCTATCAATAAATTTTGGTAGCGTACTGCTGCGGGTAAGATATGATTGGTAGCCATATTACCGAGAATACGGGCTTCGATTTGCACCTTTTTTACATACTCTTCGAGCATGATTTCGTGGCGTGCTTCCAATTCGCGCTCGCTGTAAATGCCATTGCTGATGAAGAGTTCTTTTGCTTTAGCCGTTACCAAAGCATCCAAAGCTTCAGGCGTAGTTTTGAAATTGTTCAAACCTCGCTTTTTAGCCTCAGCAGCCCATTCGTCGCTATAATTATCGCCTTCGAAACGGACGCTTTTAGATGCTGCAATATAGTTGCGCAATATATGCATCAATGCCACTTCTTTTTTCTCTCCTTTTTCAATCAGCGCATCTACATCCGCTTTGAATTGTTTCAAAGTTTCTGCCATCATGGTGTTGAGCACCGTCATGGGCGAAGCACAGTTGGCAGAGCTACCTACGGCACGGAATTCAAATTTGTTTCCCGTAAATGCAAATGGACTGGTACGATTGCGGTCGGTATTGTCCATCAATACTTCTGGAATATGCTTGTGAATATCCAGCTTTAATAATTGCTCGTCTTGCTCGCTGAAAGTATCGCCCACACGTGTTTCTACTTCGTTCAATACTTCAGAAAGGAATTTGCCCAAATACACCGAAATGATTGCCGGAGGAGCTTCGTTGGCACCCAAGCGATGGTCGTTGCTGGCAGAAGCGATAACAGCACGCAATAAATCGGCATTGTCATGTACGGCTTTGATGGTGTTGACAAAGAAGGTCAAGAACATCAAATTGGTACGAGGCGTTTTGCCGGGTCCTAATAAATTTACTCCTGTATCGGTTGCCAAGCTCCAATTGTTGTGCTTACCGCTACCATTTACTCCCGCAAATGGTTTTTCGTGGAGGAGTACTTTCAATTTGTGACGCTTTGCCACTTTCGCCATAATGTCCATCAACAAAGTGTTGTGGTCAACGGCAATATTTACTTCTTCGAAAATAGGAGCGCACTCAAATTGGCTAGGCGCTACTTCGTTGTGCCTTGTGCGCAAGGGAATGCCTAATTTATAAGCTTCTTGCTCGTAATCTTGCATGAAAGCAAAAACACGGTCGGGTATAGAACCAAAATAATGGTCTTCTAATTGTTGTCCTTTGGCAGGTGCATGACCCACCAAGGTACGACCGCACATCATCAAGTCGGGGCGAGCATTCGCAATAGCTTCGTCCACCAAGAAATATTCTTGTTCCCAACCAAGGGTAACATTTACCTTTTGTATATTCTTATCGAAATAATGACATACATCTACCGCAGCTTTATCCAAAGCGGCAACGGATTTGATTAGGGGCGCTTTATAGTCGAGAGATTCACCATTGTAAGCGATAAAAATGGTCGGGATGCAAAGGGTTTTTCCATGTCCAGACTCCATAATAAAAGCAGGAGAAGATGGGTCCCAAGCGGTATAGCCACGCGCTTCGAAAGTGGCGCGGATACCACCATTGGGGAAGCTCGATGCGTCGGGTTCTTGTTGTATTAGTGTGTCGCCGTCAAACAATTCGATGGCTGTACCGTCACTTTTAATGGTGAAGAAAGAATCGTGTTTTTCGGCAGTAGTGCCTGTTAGGGGCTGAAACCAGTGGGTGTAATGCGTCACGCCACGTTCTTCGGCCCAAGCTTTCATGCCGCTTGCCACCTGGTCGGCTACACGACGCTCTACACGAGTACCATTCTTGCGCGAATTCATCAGGCTTCTGTAAGCCTCATCGCTCAAATACTCGCGCATGATGCGCTCGGTAAATACGTTGCTGTTGAAAATGGCAGTAATGCGTTTGCCATTGTAGTGACTGATTTTCTTTTCATCGTCACCTTTGAGCACTTGCTCTAAAGCGGTTTGGCGTAAATGCGACATAAATATATTTTTTTGCAAAATTAAAATATCTTGCCGAATTGCCTAAAAAATTTCTACTTTTTTGTAAAAATTATCAAATTAATATAATAATAATAAATTGGATTGAAGCCACAGAAAGCGCAAAATCATTGAAAATAAAGCTATTTAGCCGTAAAAGATAACGGGGTTTTGTTAATTGCAAATTAATTTCAATGTTAAAAATATGCCCCTTTTCGTCCCATCTTACAATAGGGAGATGCTCTATAAATTCTACGCCGCGTCGTCCTTGAAATTTATAGGCGGCTTCTTTGCTGCTCCAGGCAAGGGTAATTTTTTGAGGGTCATTGGCGCAAAATTCTTGTTCGCGAGGCGAAAGAAATTTGTGCTGTAAGTTCAAAATCCCCTTGTGCCAACATTGGATGTCTATCCCAACCGCAGACTCACTGCTGAGGATGCAGGCGACATAGGGGTAAGAATGGGAGATGGAAAAATGAAATTCTTGATTGGGTACTTGGGGTTTATCATGCTCATCGGGGAGGATAGCATGTAGTGGAAAATCTTTGTTGAGGTATTGTAACAAAAAACGCCCTGCTAAAAATTCGATACGCCTTTTAGCATGTAGAATATGGTCTCCCGAAACCGAAATTTGCTCGGCAAAAAAATCCTCCGGCTCAGTGATGTGCCATATAGCTGCCAGGCTATGAAGGTTAGGATTCCATTCTTTGTAGAGGGGCATTGTTTTTATAGCTTTGCAATCAGTGCAAATGTGGTTAGTTGACGTGTAAAATGACTATTCCTAAATAGATCATTAACTTTATCTGACAAATGTTGCGATGTTTTGGGGCGATGGTCAATCATGTTAGAAAATTTTTCATCAATGTCAGGGTTGATTCTAAAATATTTATATCCTAATAGATTATCTAATTGAGAGTCGATTGTCTGCGAATTTGCGTCCATCATTACATCAACTACAGGAATAGCCCATTGATATTTACCCCATTTTTTCGTTTTTTTTCTGTCTATTGACTTTTGAATTTTTCCAGTGCCTATTGAGAGTATGTGAATATCCTCTGTTTTTAAGATATTATCTTTTGCATATAACGGATCGTTAAGATTATTCACCACCTCAAAATAAGCTGAGAGGGCAGGGTTATTCATATAAACTCCACCATCAATACAGTTGGTTTGATAATCTTTTCCGCCATGATCAGCATAAATGAAGTGGTGGGATGGTAAATATACCGGCGCAGCAGATGTTGCTTTGCAAATATCTAATAACTTGGCATTAGCATTGGGGTTTTTAATATAACCATTTGATAGTCTGTGAATGGATCTAGTTGTAAATATAATTGGTGTATATCGCTCGAGATCAAATGAAGTAATTAATAAAGGTTTACAACAATCACTTAATCGCGTTTCTTCTAAAAACTTAATCAAAACCGAGTCTATACCTCTTTCACTAAAGCGAGGTAAAAAAATATTTTTACTGTAATTAAATGCTTTGCGAACTTTTGTTGAACACGGGAAAATAACTTTGCCATAGTCAGTATAAATGCTTTCAATGTCACTAAGATTATATTTTGATTTCCCATCTTTATCTTTGATGGTTAAAGCAGTAACAATTAGTCCACCTGTGGATGTTCCAGCAAATAAGTCGAAACTATCTACAATCGAACGACCACTTATTTGTTGAATTTCGGATAGGATTTTCACCGCAGTTAATCCTCTTAGTCCTCCACCATCAATACTTAAAATTTTGAAAGGTTGATTTAATTCCATGCAAACACACTATAGATTTGAGATAGCTTTTAGTCTGCTTACAACAAAATTAACAAGATTACTAGAAAAGATGTTAGTGTCAATTTCTGGATTTCGTCCATCAACATTTTGTTCAATAATTTGCTCTAATGATGGGGATAAAGTGTCGTAAGTCTCGAATTTAATTTTTTTTGAAATTAAATCTAATTCTACAATCAAATATGGGTCAACCAATGGATTGAAATTAACAGTACTATTTTTAAGGAAGAATTGAAGAGTTAAAAAATCTGGAGTGAAATTCTGTTGTAAAAGAAAATTGTCAAAGCAGACTAGCTTTAGAATGCCTGGGTATCTATTTTCAAAAATGCCATTGATTTCTTCAACTTGCGGCTTAACAGTTTTCCAATAAAAGTCTTCAAAAGAATTAACAAGCAAATCTTTTGGAGTTTGTGCTTTATTTCTATTTGCAGAAGTCTGACTAGTTAATCCATTAATAGCATCGTCAATTAAACTTGCTGTTCTTGTCATTTCATTTTTGTTTGATGCCATAAAAGTAGATAAAAGTGATGCGTAAACAACAATTTTTAAAAATACTTAAGATAATTTTGAATTTTCAAAATAATTCATTAAATACGCTGCATCAAAGTAAAAATTGTATTGTTGACAATTTTATAACACTGTTCAATGGCTTAAAAACGCCTTGCTCTGAACAAGAGTATTGCCATATAGCTGCCAGACTATGAAGGTTGGGGTTCCATTCTTTGTAAAGGGGCATTGTTTCAATAATATTTAGCTGCCCATCTTTACGATATGTTTGAATTCTTGCGGCGTAATACTGTGTACCGATAGTCTTCCCAATCTTACCAAAGAAATACCTTCCAATTCGGGGTCTTCTTTAATGGCTTTGAGTGTAACGGGGTTTTTCAATTTTTTTGCAGGTTTTAAATCTACTACCACCCAATTGGTATCTTCTGTAGTAGGGTCTTGGTACGCAGTAGTCACCACTTCGGCAATGCCTACTACGCAAAGTCCTTCGTTGGAATGATAAAATAAAACTTGGTCACCCACAGACATGGCACGCATGTTGTTTCTTGCAGCATAGTTGCGCACACCATTCCACATGCTTTGTCCTTCTTGTACAAAATCGTCCCAACTATATTTGAAGGGTTCTGATTTTACGAGCCAATATTGTTTTGCCATCTTGTTTTTATTTGCCTGTTAAAAGTTCATCTACACTTTTATGGATGTGCTCCATTTCGCCAACGTTATTTCCTTTATAGAGGTAATTATATAAAGGCTTGATAAAAATATAAAAGCACCAAATAGGTGCTTTGTTTTTTGCATTATTACTCACAGTACTCAACAATTTCTTCTAAATGCTTTTTTGTAATTTCTAAAACAATTTCAGGGTCTTTAAATTTATAATCAGTATATCTTGCTGTGCTACATGTACTTCTTAACCAATTGAAGCTACCTGAAATTTCTGGACACCTATCATTTACAAGAGTAGCCCTATAAGAATGTTTGTCTATATTTTTAGGGTACAAATTCCTATATTCATCAATAGTCTTGATAGTATATTTCCCGCCATTAGATTTTTTAACTTTTATTGGGAATATTTTGTGGTCAATATAATGTATTGCAGAATAGAAGGCAGTAGTGATTACCCAGTCTAAATATTCAATTTTATCAGATAGAAACTCACAGACTTCTTTATTATGTGCTGCATGTTCTATTTTGGGAAACCTAGCCATTTATAAAGGTATAATTATATCCGTCCGCTGCAATTGAATCTTTATTTGTCTTTGAAGAATATGGCATAAACATTGTGGAAATACTTATCGATTTATTCTTTCTGTTTTGTATAAAGTTGTTTAGTTTCAAGTTTATTTTCTTGAAATCGTCAAACGATAAATAGTGTTTTTCAGGTATTGTGAAAATAAACGAGAAATCATAGATGCTTGATTGCTTGAGATAAATTCTTTTACATTTTATTTTTTCTTTTCCATAAAGTGAATCAGCAAAATCTACGGATAACTTCTGGGCAGCACTTAAATTTTTTTCGAACTCCTTTTGCATTTTTATTTCGTAAGATTTCCTGCCTTTACTCCACGCCTCTATCATATCATCGTCAGTAAACCATTTCTTTTGAGATTGGGAAACTTCTTGTACGGCGTTTAATTTAGTTGAATTTATTGTTTTTGCGACATACATAATCTGTGATATTGTCACAAATGTAATAGCTCAAAGCGAAACAAACAAACAATCAGTTTTATAATTGTACTGCATTTGTGCCAACTGTTTAATCATTGCCTCCTTGGAGGGCTTAGGGGTGGGTATTTAAAAAGGAGCTTCTTCGTCTAATGGGTCTCCGCCAAATTGATTGCCTAATCCTTTTCCTTTGTTGGGATTATTGTTAGGGTCTTCATCGTCCCAATTCACTTTATTAGCCTTAGAAGGCATGGTTTGGAAGCCTCCGGGGATAAAGAGTTTGGAATCGCCAAATCCGCTGCTGTCCTTGCGTATGCCAGCTTGCGGGTTTTCGCCCAAAGATTTAAAATTGCCAAAACTATGATCGGGCAAATCCACAAATTTTTGATATTCTTTGATGAATTGCAACTTGATGGTTGCCGTACTGCCACTTCTGTTTTTGGCAATATGGATATGCGTTTCGCCTTCTATCGGCTCGCCCATTTCATTGTTTTCGATACCGTAATATTCTGGGCGGTAAAGGAACATGACCATATCGGCATCTTGTTCAATTGCGCCCGATTCACGAAGGTCGCTCAATTGAGGTACTTTAGATTCTTTGCGCGATTCTACCGCACGATTCAATTGGGATAGTGCAATGATGGGGATTTCTAATTCTTTTGCCAATGCTTTGAGGTCGCGCGATATTTTACTAATCTCTTGCTCGCGATTACCCGGACCATTACCACCGCCACCACTCATCAATTGTAGATAGTCAATGACAATCATTTGGATATCGTGCCTTTGTTTGAGTCGGCGTGCTTTGGCTCTTAATTCAAATATGTTCAAGGCTGCTTGGTCGTCCAAAAAGATAGGCATTTTACTCAGTTTGTGCATTCTTTGGGTCAATTGCACAAATTCATGTTCTTCCATTCTGCCTTTGGTAATGGCATCCATGCTTACCTCGGTTACGGCAGACAGCATTCTTTTGACCAGTTCTCCGGCTCCCATCTCGAGCGAGAAAAAAGCGACAGGAAAAGGATGTTCGGCATTCATGGCGGCATTCATGGCAAGGTTGAGCGTGAAGGCTGTTTTACCCACCGCAGGTCGTGCCGCCACGACAATCAAAGCATTTTTTTGCCAACCCGCAGTTGCTCTATCCAGTTCTACAAAACCACTGGGCACGCCCGTTACATCCGATTTGCTGTTTTTTGCCGCCTCAATATCCTTCAGGGTTTCTGCCAATACTTCAGTAAGACTTTTGAAATTTTTGCGCAGATGCTTGTCGGTAATTTCGTACAGTCCCGTCTCTGCTTTATCCAGCAAATCGAAAACATCGGTACTGTCTTCGTAGGCATCGCTGATGACCTCACCCGAAATGCGGATTAATTCTCGTTGAATAAATTTTTCCATCACGATGCGCGCATGTGCCTCTACGTGGGCGCTCGACACTACATTCATCGTGAGCTTGGTCAAGAAATAGGCACCGCCTACAATTTCCAGTTCATTGCTCTTGCGTAGCTCTTCGGTAACAGTTAATAAGTCGACAGGCATACCCTTGTCGAATAAACTGCGGACTGCTGCATATATTTTTTGGTGGGCGTTTACATAAAAACAGTCGGAGCTTTGAATAATTTCCAACACTTCCGCCATTTTATCTTTTTCCAACATGATGGCACCCAGTACGGCCTCTTCCAGCTCGTTAGCCTGAGGCGGTATTTTGCCATATACCAATGAGGAAATATCGGTCTTGTTTTTCCTTAAGTTGCTAAAATCTTTCTTAATATTTACTGCCATTATTCGGGGGTCAAATGCACGTTATAGTAAAGGTATCTTGTGCCGCAATGCAGTATTTCTAAATTGTAAACAAAATCGTTTTTTTATTGCGGGGTGCTAAATTAGAAACAAAAAGGGGGCTGCCGAAATAAAAATTTCCTTTTAGTTTTTCCTTTTCGCTGTTGGTTTGTACATATATAATCCACGTCAAATCTATGCTTAATCCACATTCTTGTTGCGGTATCCCCATTGCTTCGAGTTTCTGCACAGGTTATTCCTCGCTGTAATTACATACTCCCGCCTTCTCCACATTTTGCTGTGGATACTTTAATTTGTGCCTACATTTTTAAATCTCGCTGTCATTTCCTAAATGCAATCTTATCTTTGGCGAAATTTTTCGATTTTCAATGACGATTTCTTATAATTGGTTGCAACAATATTTACCCAAAAAATTGAGTGTTGATCAGCTATCGGCTATCCTTACTTCGATAGGTTTGGAAGTAGAGGGTACAGAGCTAGTAGAAGCTGTAAAAGGCGGATTAAAAGGCTTGCTGATTGGAGAGGTAATTACTTGCGAGCAACACCCCAATGCAGACAAATTGAAGAAAACCACAGTCAATGTGGGTGGCGATAGAGCACTCAACATTGTGTGTGGTGCGGCTAATGTTGCAGCCGGACAAAAAGTGGTGGTGGCTACTGTGGGTTGCAGGGTGCATCCTATCAATGGCGAGGCTTTCGAAATCAAAAAAGCCAAAATTCGTGGCGAAGAAAGTGAGGGTATGATTTGTGCTGAAGATGAAATAGGCCTAGGCGAGAGCCATGTGGGTATTATGGTATTGCCTGCCGATGCCATAGTAGGCACTTTGGCTGCCGACTATTTTAATATTGGTGCAGCCGATACTGCTTTATACATCGGGCTTACGCCCAATCGTAGCGATGCCATGAGCCATATCGGCGTGGCGCGCGATGTATGCGCCTATTTGAGCCACCATGAAGGGAAAAAATACGAAGTCGTCCTGCCTGCTGTTAGTATTGATACCAAAACAACTTCGACAATAGCGGTTACGATTCAAGACAATGCCAAAGAGGCTTGCTTGCGTTATGCAGGCATCAGCTTAGATAAGGTGCAAGTAGCTTCTTCGCCCGAGTGGCTGAAGAGTGCGTTGAATACCATCGGTGTGCGCTCTATTAATAATATTGTGGACATCACCAATTATGTATTGCACGAATATGGACAACCTTTACATGCTTTCGATGCCGACAAAATTGCTGGGCAACAAGTCAATGTTCAATTGCTTGCCGAAGGCACAAAATTCACGACCCTCGATGAAAAAGATCGTTCGCTTTTTGCCGAAGATTTGATGATTTGTGATGGCGAAAAAGGATTGTGTATTGCCGGGGTTTTTGGGGGTAACAATAGTGGAGTGAGCGATAAGACTACAAAAATATTCTTGGAGAGTGCGTATTTTAGTGCGACTTCCGTTCGTCGTACTTCTTTGCGCCATGGCTTGCGCACAGATGCAGCCACGCATTTCGAGAAATGTGTGGACATCAATAATGTGCTTCCTGCTTTGCAAAGAGCAGCAGCATTGATGGTGGATATTGCGGGCGCCCATATCAGTTCTGCTATTCAAGATGTGTATCCCAAAGTATTGAAGCCTATTGAGGTTTCGGCAAGCTACCAATACATTCAAAACCTGAGCGGCAAGCTATACACACCCGATGCCATTAAAGGAATTTTAACGGCTTTACAATTTGAAATAGTTTCGGAAAATGAACAGGGCTTTACGGTAAAAGTACCCACCAATAAAAATGATGTCAGCCTTCCCGCAGACCTTGTAGAAGAAATTTTGCGCATTGACGGATTGAATCAAATAGCAATCCCTACACGATTGAATATCTCTCTCCTCAATCCATTGCCCAACGATCGTTCTTATCGCGAAAAAATGGCTACAGTGCTATGTGGTATGGGTTTTCAAGAAATTGTAACCAATAGTATCACCAACAGTAAATACTATCCAGAAGCGACTCCGATGGTGCGTATGATTAATAGCTTGACCAGCGAATTAGATGTGCTTCGTCCTTCTATGTTGGAGTGTGGCTTGGAAGTTGTGAACTATAATGTCAATCGCAAAAATCAAAATTTAGCTCTTTTCGAATTGGGCAATACCTATAGCACTAGTGGGGTAGGGCAGTATAACGAATCACCTACATTAGCTTTGTGGATTACCGGTGCAGTAAGGGAGGCGTCGTGGAGTCAAAAAGCAGAAAATGCCAGCTTGTTTTATACTAAATCTGTTGTGGAAAATCTCTTGCTTATTTCGGGGATTGATAAGGTGGTGTTGAGTATAGATGAGCAAGATACCTTGCAGTGGAAATGGAAAAATGAAAGCGTATGTTCGGCGAAAAAAGTAAATCCAATCACCTTGAAAAATTTTGACATCAAACAAGATGTTTATTTTGCGGCGATCAATTGGCAATTGTGGAGCAAGGCTATGCAAGCCAACAAAATAAAATATGCGGAAGTGCCAAAATATCCCGCTGTTCAGCGCGATTTGGCTTTGGTGCTAGATAAAGCCACACACTACGAAGAGGTTCGAAAAATTACAAAACAAACACAAATCAATGCTTTGAAAAGTTTTGACTTGTTTGACGTTTTTGAAAGCGAAAAGTTGGGTGCCGACAAGAAGTCGTATGCCATGAATTATACCTTCCAGTTGTCGGACAGAACATTGACCGACTCGGAGATTGAAACCTATATGAAACAACTGATAGACGCATATCAAAATAAATTACAAGCACAAATCAGATCTTAATGAAAGAATTAGAAATACTCCATGAAAAGGTGGCTGCATTGGTAGAAAAATACCAACAGAGCAAAGAAGAAATTGCGCAATTGAAAGCACAATTAGAACAAACAACTATCGAAATTGGCGAAGCTCAATTGCAAATCAACATTATGAAACCTGCATTGGACGAGGCTCAAGGGGCGTCATCCGAAAAAGTAATGTTGCAATCGCAGATTGAAAAAGCCATTGAAGATGTCAATAAAATACTGACTTTATTGGATGGCGAATCCTAAACTACATCAATCTGTTTTGAGTGTTTTGCTCTGTAGTGCCCTTGTATTTATTGTGGCTTGCACGGCAGAGCGCAATCCTTGCTTGGAGCCCAAGCTGCCGTTTTTGTATGCGTCTTGTTATCAGTACAAAAGTGACACAAAAACTTATACGGATACGGCTTTGCCCAATGCCAATTTCGTTAGTATGGATATTGACTCTGCCAAGCGTTGGTATTGGGGTGTCAATACTTTGAGTAAGTTTTCATTAGTGCTTTCGCCCTTGCTCGACACTACACGATGGTCCTTGCAAGCCGATTCTGCTTATTCGCCCATTGATACCATTTCCTTTATTTATACGAGAAATTTAAAATTTTATACGAATGCTTGTGGCTATGGCTATGTATATTCATTGGTGCAGGTATTGACCACACAGCATAATCTTGATTCAGTCAAAATTGCCAATAAAGAAGTGACTACAAAAGCAGGTATCGAAAATGTCAAAATTTATTTTTAAGATTCTTTTGTTCTCTTTGCCTTTCTTTGTTTCTGCACAAGAAACAAAGCAGGATACACTTGCCCATTCGCAAGCAAATCCTACACATCAATTGCGTTTTTCTATTGATGCCAATAAGATATTGTTGAATACGATCATTGATAATAGAACATCTTACGAAGCTTCTGTAGATTATTATTGGCACAAAGAAATTTATCTGCTTTCGGACTTTGGCTGGGGCAATTCAAGTATTGATTATAGCGACCTGAAATACAAGACCAACAATACTTTCCTGCGCTTAGGTATGGATAAGCCATTGTTCGTCCGCAAACAGGCACAAGATTGGGGTATGGGTTTTGTTGGCTTTAGATATGCGCTTGGTTTTGTGCATAGAGATGCAGCACAATACACTACTAATGACGGATTGGGCGGCATTATTTCGGGTACAATACCTGCTGCCGATTTTACGGCGCATTGGATGGAATTGACAGGCGGTATGCGTATCGAATTGGTGAAAAATGTCTTTGCAGGCTGGAATGTGCGGGTGAAATTTTTACTCAATCCAACGTCTTTTGGCGAACTCAAACCTGCTTATATCACAGGTTTTGGCAGTGGCGACAAGAATACGGCATTCGACTACAATGTTTATATAGGCTATGCGCTGCGTTGGTCATCGAAAAAATAGTTGAATCAATAAGGTGTAATGAAAATTCTTATCATTGCGAGAAGATAACGCCTTTATTTTTCAATTATGTACCATCAGAATTAGTTTTTAATTTCTATGAAAATACTCATCATCCGATTTTCTTCTATTGGCGATATTGTACTCACTACGCCTATTATTCGTTGCCTCAAACAACAAAGACCCGAGGCAGAGATTCATTATCTGACCAAGAAGGCTTTCGAACCAATATTGATGGCGAACCCTTATCTGCATCATATTCATCTCCTTAATGATAATTTGGATGCCACCATCGAAAATCTCAAAAAAATAGGTTTCGATTACATCATTGATTTGCACAAAAATCTACGCAGCGCAAGGGTAAAAAATGCTTTGCGTTCAAAAAGGACAAAAGCCTATGCTTTTTCGAAGCTCAATGTGCAAAAATGGCTCTATGTCAATCTGAAGATAAACCTGATGCCCGACAAGAGTATTGTAGAGCGTTATTTTGAAGCCTTGAAGCCTTTGGGCATCCATAACGACGGGCAGGGCTTGGATTATTTTATTCCCAATCAGGATACTACCGATCATAAAGACATCCCTATGAGCCATTGGGCAGGCTATGTGGGTTTTGTGATTGGAGGTTCTTTTGCCACCAAAAAATTGCCTGTAGCGCGTTGGAAAGAGCTTTGCGCACTAAGCCCTATTCCCATTATTCTTTTGGGCGGGGCCGAAGACAGGGAGGAGGCGCAAGAAATAGCGGCATTAGACCCGATTAAGATTTATAATTCTTGCGGTAAATTTAATTTGAACGAATCTGCCCATTTGGTGCAACATGCCAAGCTGATTGTATCAAATGATACAGGGCTGATGCATATAGCTGCGGCCTATAAAAAACCAATTGTTGCTCTTTGGGGAAACACAACTCCAGAAATGGGGATGTTCCCTTATTATGGATATAATAATTTAAAAACTAATCTTGCCCCCAATCTCTTACTTTTAGAAAATAAAAATTTGAATTGCCGTCCATGCAGTAAAATTGGTTTTAATAAATGCCCCAAGAACCATTTTAAATGCATGAACCTATTGCAATTCAGCGAAATAAGTATTTTATTTAAAAAATTTATATGATATGCCAACTAGTTCATTCCAAAAATCGTCTTCTATAGTACGGCAATATCTTCTTTTAAGAAAAGAATTTTTTAACAAAATTTGCATAATTGGAGCAAATCCAATAAATTTGTTAGCGTTTGAAAAATATTTTAACACGATGAAAAAATTATCCTTAAACCTATTGGGCTTACTTACTGCGGTGTTTGTTTTGTTTTCGATTGGCAATGCCAGTGCTAACAGAGCTGCGGCTGGAGAAATTTCTTACAAATGGGTTAGTGCTTCTACTTATAAACTCACCTATACTTTTTATAAAGATTGCGGTGGGGCTACAGCCGAGCCTAACACAGTTAATTTGTGTTATTACAATACTTGTAATACCGATAAAGGTAATGTAAGCCTTACCAAAGTAGCCCCTTTGGGTTCTAATGGTTTGCCTGTTCAAAACGCTTGTGCTAGCGGCTCTACTACTACTTGTAGCAGCCCGGCAGGTACTTTGCGCGGCTATCGCAAATGGGTATATGAAGGTTCAGTCACTTTACCTTCTGCCTGCGATTCTTGGCATTTCATCGTGTCTATTGGCTTTCGTAATGGGGCGATTACGAACTACACTGTACCAGGTGCTAACAACAATTTATATACCGAAGCTACGCTCAACAATGTAGATGCTCCTACCAGTTCGTCTCCTACTTTTGCTTTAGACCCTATCCAATATATGTGTGCCGGCAGTAAACAAAGTTTCGATTATTCGGGTACCGATGCCGATGGTGACGCACTTTCTTATTCTTTGATAGACCCTGCCAGTGCTGCCGACAATCAAGTAACTTGTTTTATTCCGCCTACCGTTACTTCTTATGTTTTTGGTGGAGCGTTATCTGGTACTTCATTGGCTACCAATCCATTTTTGACTACCAATACTTTTAATCTTAGCGGAACAAGTGGGATGATGACTTTTACCCCCGCTGCCTTGACTGTTCAAGTGCCTCAATTGGCCTTGTTGGTGACGAAAAAGCGCGGAACTAAAGTAGTCGGTTCTGTTATTCGCGATATGCAATTTGTGATTTCTACAGGCTGTGCAGGTACCATTACCAATTTTGCGCTACGCCCAGTTCCTGTATCTACTGGTATTTTGATAGACCCTACTGGCAAAGGCGGTCAAGTTTGTCCTAATGCGGCACACCATATTTGCTTTACCATACGAACCACTGCTCCTGGATCTACGATTACTGTACTTGGCGATAACCACCTTACTTTTTCGCCTACTTCAGGCACTTCTACCATGACTCCTTACGCAGGTTCGGGTACAGATACTGTAAATGCTTGTTTTGATTGGACTCCTAATGAAACCGATGAAGGGATAAAATATTTGGTGATTAAGAGTGCCTTGTGTGTGTCTGGAAATCCTCTGGTCTATCGTTTAGATACTATTACTATTGATATTGTCAAAACTGTGAAACTTACAACTACCGACACTTTTATTTGTCTTGGAGAAAAAACCACAATTTGTGCTACGCCAGATGATATTAATTCATTTAATTACGAGACTTATCCCCCAGGCTTACCTGGTGGAATTGTAACCAGTACAGGTGCCCCTTGCACCGATGTATTGCCTTTTTCTACTATGTTTTTCCGTTTTTTTACAGATAGTATTCCTAGTTTTTGTCCTAGAACCGACTATCCCGCTTTGAATACAAACGAAGCACTCATAAAAATTGTGGTGGTAAATCCTAAAATAAATGCTGGACCCGATACTGTATTGTGTACCTATGATTCCCTTCAATTGAATGGCAACTTAATCAATCCTCAACCCGAATTGACCTATAAATGGAGATGGGAAGCCATAACTTTCTCTCCTGGAAATTGGTTGAGTGATACCACTAAGGTAAACCCTGTGATGCGTATGCCTGTAGGTATCGATCCTGCGCTCATTCCCGATTCTATAACATACTTATTACGTCTTACTCCATATCCCGATACTACATGTGCAAAAACAGATACTGTGACGGTGTATATACTCAAAGGTTTTTATATCCTCACAGGCGATTCGCTTTCAACATTTACGGGGCTCGGTCATAAAGGTCGCCAAAAAGGTATCAGTGATACGAGTATTTGTTCTGGCAAATCTATAACGATACAAGGTTGGGGCGATCAACGTTACGAATATATATGGACTCCCGCTGCTGGAGTATCCACACCTAGTGCTTTTGTGCCGGGGCCGGGTATGACGATAACGCCGACTGCCACTACTACCTTTAGCCTGACGGCACATAGAAATGGTTGTAGAGATAGCACGAAAAAAATAAATATAACTATTGAGTCTATCCCTACGGTAAATATAGGGCCGGATAGAGTGAAATGTTTTGGCGATACGGCTAATTTAGAAGCCACAATCAACCCCGATCCAGCAACATTTACTAAATACAAATATGCGTGGACTCCTGGTGGTGCGCTCTCTCGTACAGATACCTTATATTGCTACTTTACGAGCTATATTACGGAGACTATCACAATGACGGTAACTACGCCTGCTGGCTGTTCTGGAAAAGATGATGTAACTATCATTGTGCAACCACGTAAATTTTTGACACCTGGTGCGGATATGACTATTTGCCCGGGAGATACGGCACAAATCAGTGTTACAGGCGATCCTAAGTTGAAATCAGTAACTTGGAAACCACTCATCAATATTGATTCTATTCATTCATTGGCACCTAAAGTATGGCCTCCCTTTTCTTTAGATTATGTGGTATTGGGTGTAGATAGTAATCGTTGTATTGACTCTACCATGGTGAAAGTAACGGTACGTCCTAACGCTTTGATTTACTTACCCGATAGCGTTACTATTTATCCTGGCGAAACTTATCAAATGGATCCGCAAGATAATTGTTTGTTTCACACGTGGTTTCCACCTATTGGTTTAGACAATGCGAAGATTGCAAGACCAAAAGCTAGTCCTTTGTTGAATACGACCTATTATTTAAAAGGCGTTACCAGTGCAGGTTGTGTTGCCAATGATTCTATTTATGTCTTCGTAGCTCCAGATTCTTACATAGATGTTCCTAATGCATTTACTCCAGGCAATAGTGAAAATGCTACCTTCAAAGTGACTCATTTGGGCGATGCGACGCTTAAATCCTTTACCATATATGATCGTTGGGGATTGAAAGTATTTGAAGGCAAAGATTTGAGCCAAGGATGGGATGGTAGCTTTGGTGGACAACCTCAACCTTATGGTGTCTATGTATATGTATTGGAAGTGGTAACTGCTAAGGGTAGATCCATTACGAAACAAGGCAATGTAACCCTAATCAGATAAAAAATAACTTTATAAATCAAACACTAAAAAACAGAATAATGAATAAGGTATCAAAATGGATGACTGCAATAAAGTTTTGCTTCTTGAGCACGCTTTTACTAGGTCTTACGATAAATGCTCATGCAACCCATTTGGCTGCTGCTGATATCCATGTGGACTATGTGGGTACTGGGCCTACGGACTATACTTATAAAGTAACGTATAATTTGTATAAATCTTGTGAACCTGGTTCAGCATCTTTGGGGCCTTCAGTAACGCTTGAGTGGACTTCTTCCTGTTTCCCGGGTAGTAGTGTTTTGATGACTCCGCCCGTTATTGATACTTTAGACCATTTGTGCGATACCTTTAAGGCGATTAACTCTTGTAGAGATGTCACTTCTATTTTCCCCGCATTTGTGCGTCATTCTTGGGTAGAGACGGTGACTTTGTCTGGGCCTTGTACCGATTGGGTATTCTCCGTTTGTGAAGGTAATCGTAATAATCTCATTTTGAATTTACTATCACCGAGTAGTACTTTTATTTATGTAGATGCGATGATTAACAATAGCAAGAAAGCTAATATAAACACGCCAAGATATACCATAGACCCGATTCCTTATTTTTGCCAGAATGTAAAATGTGTATTCCCCAATGCACCAGTTGACCCAGATTTGGATAGTACCGTATCTTTTAATGTGCAACCAAGAACTTGTCTGCCAGTTACCTCGATAGCTTATAGCTGCCCAGGTGCTCCTGCATTTTGTTATTCTTTGCTCAATCCTATTGCTTCTGCGATTACGAATCCTTATGCTGTAGATGCGAATACGGGTACTGCTACATTTACCCCAACTACTCTTGGTAAATTTGTGATTGCTTTTCAAACCAAAGATTACGATAAAACAACGGGCGAATTGCTGGGTTATACCACTCGAGATGTCCAAGTTTCTGTTTTGGGATGCGTTTCTCCCCCACCCACGAGTGATACTTTCCCCTTTAATGAAGCGGGTTGTTATGTAGAGAAGCCATCGGGTACTGTGTTTGCTTGTCCTGGTCAAAATATGCGTTTTGACATAGGTTCTTCATCTAATTCTAACACTAATATCATATATGCTCGTTGGGATTTGAGTTCACTAAGTGGTGCTACTTATACTACTGCAGGTGATGGTACTAAGCGTGTGGTGGGTACCTTGAATTGGACACCAAGCAAAGCCGATGTAG
Organism: Phycisphaerales bacterium; assembly: GCA_030054025.1. Lineage (GTDB taxonomy): Bacteria > Bacteroidota > Bacteroidia > Chitinophagales > Chitinophagaceae > Rurimicrobium. The sequence continues at coordinate 18,425 of JASGCQ010000023.1, forward strand.
GCGATCATATTCTGAAATTGAGATTTGTGGATTCTACTTGTTCGACAGTTCAGCCTCTGGTAACGGAAAGTTTTTATGTGCTCAAGATTACGATATTACCTTATGTAGATGGTGGTAAAGATGGTGTTTATTGCCCGCCGGGCGGTGCTGCTTATAAAATGAAAACGAAATTGGAGCCAGGTATGCGCTACAAATGGACGAGTATTTTTGGTTCGCCAACATCCCCTCCTCCATTTATGGATAATGACACTTTTGCACGCCCTGAAGTACAACCTTCGGTTTATACTAGTTACTTGGTTCAAGGAAGTGTTTACAGGGATTCTTATCGCTGTACTACTAGAGATACAGTAAATGTAAAAGTTAGTGCTCCTTTGATTTCGATTGATGCAGGGCCTGAGGACACTGTATGTGCGAATAGGCCAATTACCTTGAAGTCTAGTGTTACTCCTGCGTCTTCTTTGGCATTTGTGGCATGGACTCCTTCTGCCACTTTAAATGACACTACTCTTATTAGCCCCACAGCTACGCCATTTATTTCTACCTATTATATTATGTATGCCCAGGATGTGAATGGTTGTGGCTATTCTGATACGACTAAGATAGTTGTTGATGGATTCTTCCCATTAATGTCGCCATTTGCATCGCGCGACACGGTGTGTTCTGAAGGGTTTACCCAATTGTATGCCAATGTAAGCCAACAGCCCTGTGGTGTGGCTCAAAGTTCTTGTTCAGGTGGTGTTCCTACGGATAAAATAATGGGTACAGGTACTATCGCTTCGGTTAGCCCTACCCCTTTCTATCATTCAGCAAGTTCTGGTGGCGAAAGAATGCAAATATTGTATCAAAGAGACGAATTGTTGGATGCTGGTATCAAGGCAGGATTCATCAATTCTATGGCTTTCAATTTACCTGCGAAAAATTCATCAGATTCGTTCTATAAGTTTACGATTAAAATGGCATGTACGCCTGATGCTTCTTTGACTGGTAGTACTATGACGACTTATCCTGGTACAGCTATTGTATTACCTCCTCAATCTGTATTTACTAAAAGTGGCTGGAATACTTTCGTTTTCCCTAATGCTTATTATTGGGACGGGGCATCTAGCTTGATGATAGAAATTTGTTGGAGCAAAGCTTCAGGTACTTATGGTGGCACTCCAGATCCTGTTTTCTGTACCAATACAAGCTATACAAGTGTTAAGTATATTCCTTATTACACTACCCCTACTCCTACAATGGGTGATGGCTGTTCTTTGGCTGCTGCTACCCCCTTGTTATCTTCTGCTCGCCCAAATATTAAGTTTAATGTTTGTATTACCCCAAGCTTGTTCAAATATTCTTGGACTCCTATTAGCTTCTTGAATCAGCCAGATTCTGCAAATACTAATGTAGATGGCATTACCAATAGCACTAATTATACCATTGAAGTAACTGCGGCATCCAATCCAAAATGTTTTTCAACAGGAATATTACCTATTGGTGTAGATAGAACAAATAGTGTAACTGCACTGCCTTTGAGCCCTGTTATTCATTGCCGCCCTGGTTATTTCTATGATTTGGATGCGAGTGGTAATGGTCCTAAGCCATTCCGTAATTTACCTTGCGGTACCAGTGATTTAGTAACTTGTGGCGTACCTGATCTTAAAGTAATAGCTAATCCTAGTACTAGAACTGCTATTGCAGAACCTGATAATCATCCTTTCAATGGCAATCATACTACGGCACACACACAATTTATCATACCTAAGTCTTCGTTCCGTAATGCTAACATCACTTCTGGTACTATACGCACAATTGCTATAGATGCAGCTTCTGCCAGCGGAATGGATTTCAAGAATTTGAAAATTGGTTTGAAATGTACCGATACGAAACAATTTACTTCTACTGCTCCTATAGCATTTGAGTCTGGTGTAATACCTGTTTACAGCACAGCATCTAAAGTGTTCAATGTGTCGGGATACCATGTATTTACATTGACTACTCCATATAACTGGGATACTTCGATGAATCTATTGATTGACTTCTGTTATGCACAAGCCGTTGCAAGTGCTGGGCCAAGTATCAATATGTACCCAACCCCAGGTTTCAACCTGATGGTGAAATCATATCAGACTTCAGGTGATGTCTGTACCAACCCAAGTACAGAAATAGGGCCGACAACTTTCGAGTTATTGCCTACTTTCCAAATCGGTTTCTGTAGTGCAGGTGATACAGACTTTACTTACCAATGGACTCCTGGCGACTATTTTAAAGATTCTCTGATGAAAAATCCATCGGTTTATATCGGTAAGGATACCAAAGTGTTTGTAACTACTCGTGGTAGAAGCGGTTGCTTGGTAAAAGATTCGGTTACCATCATTGTTCCTAAAAATGAACGCTTTGTTACTCAGGATACTACTATATGTTTGAATGAGTCTATCCAATTGCGTTCTTATAACGGAATTAAAACTAAATGGTATGAGACTACGAGCAATTCGAAATATGATTTCGCCTCTTCCATAACTTGCGACAGTTGCGAACGTACGATCGCTAAACCTAAACAAACGACTACTTATTATGCCGCTGTAACGGATGCTAATGGTTGTGTGGATACATTACAAACCACATTGACGGTCAAACCATTGCCGGTTATCAATATTAAAAATGCCGATATGCTACTCAAATACGGCAAAAGCGTTGTGCTGAATGTCTTTGGCGGCACCCAGTATTTCTGGACACCTATGGCAGGCATCAGTAATCCGAACCATGTAAGCCCTACTGCACAACCGATGGTAACAACTACTTATCATGTTGTAGGTATAGGCATGAATGGTTGCCGTGGAGAAGATAGTGTAAAAATAACGATTGACTATAGAAGCCCAATATCTGTGCCTTCTGCATTTACACCAAATGGTGATGATAAGAACGATAAATTCCGTGTGTTAGGTGTTACTTTCCAAACTTTGACAGAATTTAGAGTATTCAATCGTTGGGGTCAACAGATCTTCACTACCCAAAACATCAATGATGGTTGGGATGGAACCTTCAACGGTAAGCCAATGGATATGGGAGTGTATAGCTACATTATCAGAGTTGGATATCCTGACGGATCTTCTGAGACTTTTAAAGGTGATGTCACTTTGATTAGGTAGTATTAAGAGTAAGCAGTAAAATCAAGAAGCGGTTGCAAATAAAAATTGCAACCGCTTTTTGTTGTGCTAAAGAAAGTAAATTCATAAAATATCAATTACTTTTGCACTTGAAATTTCAAAAAATGTACCAAAGGATTATTAATAAAGAAGCGAAAGTAGCATTGGTTGGTCTAGGCTATGTGGGTTTACCTATTGCATTAGCTTTTGCCAAAAAAATCAAAGTAATCGGATTTGATATTAATGCTTTGCGTATTGATATGATGCGAAATGCAATTGACCCTAGTAATGAATTGGATTCACTTGCTTTTGCCAATTCAGACATTGTATTTACAAATGACTTAGAAGTTCTTAAAGAAGCCAATTTTTTTATCATTGCAGTACCAACTCCTGTAGATGATCATAATGTACCTGATTTGACACCCGTTTTGAAAGCTTCGGAAACAATTGGAAAAGTGATTAAAAAGGGCGATTATGTTGTTTATGAATCTACTGTTTATCCTGGATGTACAGAGGAAGATTGTTTGCCTGTAATCGAAAAAATATCTGGATTAAAAGCAGGCGTAGATTTTATGTATGGCTATTCTCCAGAGCGTATCAATCCAGGAGACAAAGTGCATACCTTGGAGAATGTAGTAAAAGTTGTTTCGGGCTCTAATTGCGAGGCTTTGGATATTATTGCCAAAACGTACGAGCTAGTAGTTTCGGCAGGTGTGCATCGCGCTTCTTCGGTAAAAGTAGCAGAGGCTGCTAAAATAATAGAAAATACTCAACGTGATTTGAATATTGCTTTGATGAATGAATTGTCTATTATATTCGACAAGATGGGTATTAACACATACGAAGTATTAGAGGCAGCGGGTACTAAGTGGAATTTCCTTAAATTTTTCCCTGGATTGGTAGGTGGGCATTGCATAGGGGTAGATCCATATTATCTGACTTACAAATCATCTCAATTGGGTTATAACTCGAGAGTGATACTTTCGGGAAGAACAATTAACGATGAGATGGCAGTGCATGTAGCCAAGAAGACAGTGCAAGCCATTATTAAATCCAGTATTAATATTGCTCAATCAAAAGTATTGGTGATGGGTTGTACTTTTAAAGAGAATGTGTCAGACATTCGCAATTCTAAAGTAGCCGATGTCGTAAAGGAATTGCAAGCATTTAATGTTACTGTGCATGTAACAGATACGCACGCTGATAGCGAAGAGTTGCTACACGAATATGGTTTTGGATTGGTAAAAGATATAGAAAAGGATTATGATGCTGTCATTATAGCTGTTAATCACGAGTCTTATAATCAATACGAAGAGTCTTATTTTGAAAGTATTACTAAACCTGATGCTTTAATCGTAGATTTGAAAGGCGTTTACAGAAACAAAATCACCCATCTAAAATATTGGAGCCTTTAGTATAAATGTCGATTTTTCATACAAAAAATATAAGCCAATATTCTTTTCTAGTTACAGGAGGAGCAGGCTTTATAGGGTCGCATATTGTTGCTTATCTACTCAGTAATGGCGCAAAAAAAGTTCGTGTACTCGACAATTTTGCTACGGGTTTGCAAAGTAACGTAGAATTATTTTCTGGTTTTGCCAATTACGAATTCATTAAGGGCGATATCAGAGATTTTGCCACTTGCCAAAACGCTTGCTTGGATATTGATTATGTAAGCCATCAAGCGGCATTGGGTTCTGTACCGCGCTCAGTTAAAGACCCTGTTGCCAGCAACGAAGTCAATGTTAGCGGCTTTTTGAATATGCTTACTGCTGCCAAGGATGCCGGAGTACAATCTTTTGTATATGCTTCATCGTCTGCCGTATATGGAGACGAACCCAATCTGCCTAAAATAGAGGAGCGCATTGGCAATCCTTTATCGCCCTATGCCGTAACTAAAAAGACGAATGAATTGTATGCCGATGTTTTTGCCCGATTATACGGAATGAACATTATTGGCTTAAGGTATTTTAATGTTTTTGGCGAACGTCAAGACCCTAATGGGTCTTATGCTGCTGTAATGCCTTTGTTTGTCAGCGGTATTATCAATAATACGGTGGTATATATCAATGGGGATGGCGAACAAACCCGTGATTTTACTTATGTAGATAATGCAGTTCAGGCCAATATCAGAGCGATGCTCAATGATAATCCCGATGCTTTTGGACAGGTCTATAATGTTGCTGTAGGAGAAAAATTTTCTGTCAATTATTTGTATCGAGCCATTCGCGATTTATTACAAATGCCACACGAAGCTACCTATCGTCAAGAAAGGGAAGGCGATATTCGTAATTCCTTGGCAGATATCAGCAAGGCGAAAAAATTATTGGGCTACAATCCGCAGTATAAGTTTGCTGATGGACTCAAATTGACGGTTGATTATTTCAAGAAAGTCTATTCTTAATACTTTTTCAGCTTCATGAGAGCTATTATTCAGCGTGTATCCCAAGCTAGTGTATCTATTGATGGTCAAATACAGAGTACTATTTCGCGTGGTTTTTTGGTATTATTGGGTGTGGATATAAAAGACAGCGTTGAAGATGCTGAGTGGCTCTGTAACAAAATTGCAGCTTTGAGGATTTTTGCTGACGAGCGAGGCTTGATGAACCAATCGCTGAAAGATTGTGGTGGCGAGCTACTATTAGTTAGTCAGTTTACATTGCTTGCCTCTTACAAAAAAGGTAACCGTCCCTCATTTATCAATGCCGCTCGCCCCGAACAAGCCATACCGCTTTATGAATATTGTATCGAGCAATTAACCCGCTTGCTCGGCAAGCCTATTGCAACGGGTATTTTTGGCGCAGATATGCAAGTTGCTTTGGTAAATGATGGCCCGGTGAGTATCATCATGGATACACATAATAAAGAATAGAGAATGGTTGACGATATACACTTTATGAAAGAAGCCTTGCGTTTAGCGCAGGCGGCCTATGATGCCGGTGAAGTGCCGGTGGGTGCCGTAGTTGTATGGAACGACAAAATAATTGGTAGAGGCAGTAATCAGGTAGAGCAACTAGCAGACAGTACCGCACATGCCGAAATGATCGCCATCACTGCGGCATGCAACACTATTGGTGCCAAATATTTAATGGAGGCTACCTTATTTGTAACCTTGGAACCTTGCTTGATGTGTGTCGGTGCCATGTACTGGAGCAAGCTTGGTCGCATTGTTTTTGGTGCGTCTGATGCTAAAAATGGCTATAAACGAATAGCAGGCACACAGAACCCTTTTCATCCCAAAGCTTCCGTTTCTTATGGAATAATGGAGCAAGAATGTGCACAATTGATGAAAGATTTTTTTGCATCTAGGCGTTAATATCTCAACTTATTTAGTTATCAGTTGTTATAATTTCTTTTCATTGTAAAAGCACTAGAGGCTAACCCGTCCGTTTTCAAACATAAATGTTATTTATATTTGATTGATAATCAATTAACTGTATTTCAACCCAAATTACGCCATAGAAATTAATTTTATTACAATATGTTGAATTTGGTTTTAAATTTTATCGAATACAATACGGAAAGTTGTTCCTTTTTTGAGTTCCGATTGTTTTACAAAAATGCTTCCATGATGGTATTTCTCTATAATTCTTTTAGAAAGCGATAATCCAAGACCCCAACCTCTTTTCTTGGTTGTAAAACCTGGATTGAATACTTTTTTGAGCTGATGTGCTGGAATGCCTTTACCATTATCCAATACATCTATAATTACTTGAGCCTCTTTTTCTTGAATTTGAATGACAATGCTGCCTGAGCCTTCCATGGCATCAAGTGCATTACGAATTAAGTTTTCGATAACCCAATCAAATAAAGGTCCGCTGATATTGGCTTCAATAAATTCTTGGTTGTTTTCCAAGCTGATGAAAACTTTTCCTGGTGCACGTTTTTTCATGTAATCCACCATTTCGCGTAAGCGGGGAACCAAATTTTCTATCTCAAGTTTAGGGTCGCTACCCACTTTGCTAAATCTGTCGGCTACCAGTTTCAAACGGTCAATATCTTTTTGCATTTCTGCAAGGTGTGTGTTTTGGGGAGTTTCATTGCGGAGGATTTCCATCCATCCTTCGATAGAGCTGATGGGGGTGCCCAATTGATGGGCTGTTTCTTTAGAAAGTCCAACCCATACCTGATTTTGGATAGAACGATTGGTCGTGCGAATCGCAATCACAACAACCAATAAGAACAGGGCGATAATGGCTAATTGAGCATAAGGGAAATAACGAAGTCTGGTGAGTAGATAAGACTCTCCATAATAAATGTAGGCATTGCCAAATTGGTATTGTACGACAATGGGTGTGTGTAGTTTTTTGTATTCAGTTATTTTGTTTTTCAGAAAAAGCGGTACGTTGCTCATGCCAAAGGTATCAATGGCCTTAATATCTTGAATCAGTCCTTTTTCGTCGGTAATGATACGCGGTATAGTACTGTCTTGGGTAATTACGTTTGTTACAAAACTAATTTCCTCATCATTTTTCGCATTTGCAATAGATTTGATGCCTTCTGCAAAAAGAGCAACCTTTTTGCGCTCTTCTACAGCCAACTTTGAAGCCAGCTGGCTGGTATATAATAATGATGCTGCAACAATACACAGAGCAGCGAAAACGAGGTAAGTTCTCCAGTTTAAAAATTGACTAATGTTCATTTGAATAATGAAGAAACGAAATTGTTGGAAAAGTATTGCTGTTTTGAGCGTATAATTTTTATCTTTGTGCCTGCAAATTAATTATCGTAATGGATACGCAACACAATTATCAAGAACAAGAAATAGCCAACAATGCTGATATTGAGTACTCAAAACCCTCAAAATCAAGGTTTTTATTCCTTTTGTTTTTCTTTGGATTTTTCATCTTTTGCTGGTCAGGATGTTACAAATTATATGAAAATAAATTCCAAAAGAACGATGATATCAAAGTTCCTGAAAACACCCTTTACGAACCCAAGTACAAGTAATTTGCTTCTTGTATAAATGATTGTTACTGCTCAAGACACCGCTGTTGTCATTCTAAGCTATAATGGCAAAAAGTGGCATGAGCTATTTCTTCCCCTTATCGTATCCGAAGCCACATCGGGCTATTCCGTTGTCGTTGTAGATAATGCATCTACAGATGACACTTTTGCATATATTAAAGCCGAATTTCCTTCGGTAGCACTGCTCCAATTGCCTGTCAATAAAGGTTTTGCTCATGGCTATGCTGTTGCATTACAGCAAATTCAAGCTAAATACTATGTTTTACTGAGTGCTGATTTTGAAGTAAGCCTAGGATGGTTTGCTCCATTGTACAAGGCTATGGAAAGCAATCATAATATAGCAGCTTGCCAACCCAAAATAAAATATTGGCGAGAGCGGGAAAAATTCGAATACGCAGGAGCAGCAGGAGGTTTTAAAGACAATTTTGGATATATGTTTTGCCGTGGGCGAATTTTGGACGAAGTTGAAATTGACCATAATCAATACGATGACAATATTGAAATTTTTTGGGCGAGCGGTGGCTGTTTGTTTGTTCGAGCCGAGCTCTACCATCTGGTAGGAGGATTAGATGCAGATTTTTATGCCCACATGGAGGAGATAGACTTGTGTTGGAGGCTCAAAAATGCAGGCTATAGTATTGCCTATATCGGAGGCTCAATGGTATATCATGTCGGTGGAAGTGTCATTAGTTATGGCAGCCCTCAAAAACTGTTCTATAATTTTAGGAATAGTTTGATTTTATTGCTCAAGAATGAAACCTTGGTCAGATTATTGTGGTTGTTACCGCTAAGGATGTGCTTAGATGGGTTGGTTGGTTTACATTTATTATTTCAGGGCAAGCGTATAGAGTTTAAAACCGTCATCAAAGCTCATGTTCATTTCTATCGTTCTTTTGGCAAATGGGTGAAGCACAGAGCAAAGGCGCAAAAAAATATCGTGCAACATCCCAATAAGAATGGAATATATAAGGGCAGCATTATATGGCACTACTTTGTTAGAAAACAAAAGACGTTTAATCAATTAAATTGGCGACCGAAATCAATCTAAGTGTATCTTCAGCGCACATAACATTCACTTTTTTATTATAAATCTTATCAGCCAGTACCATGTTCTCTTTTTTTAAGAAAAAAAAATCTAATGTAATTGCGCCGACTTACACTGTAAGTGATTTTTCATTTATGGGTGGCGATATGCACAGTCATTTAGTGCCGGGCATTGATGATGGTTCACAATCATTGGAAGACAGTGTGCGATTTATCGAAAAATTGTACTCAATGGGTATTTCAAAATTCATTACCACGCCTCATATTCATGGCGAGATGTTTGATAATGATACGCAAAAGGTACAAAAACATTTTCAACCTCTAAAAGATTATTTAGCACAACATATCCCCGAAATACAGATTCAAGTATCTGCCGAATATTTTTTAGATACCTATTTTTTGAATGACGTATTGCCCAAAGGGTTGATGGCATTTGGGAAAAATAATGTGTTGGTAGAAGTGAGTATGGCGGGTTGGAATCGGCAGTTTAATGAAATTATGTTTGCGGTGCAGGTAAATGGCTATAATCCTATATTAGCACATCCTGAACGCTATCTATATGAAACGAAGATGGAGGTGTTCGAAGCTCTTAGAAATAAAGGAGTTGCGATGCAAATGAATCTGCTGTCTATTTTGGGATATTATGGTAAATCCATCAAAACCAATGCGGAAAAAATGTTGGAAATGGGCTTGTATGATTATTGCGGTACCGATTTGCACCACGATAGACATTTAGCCCATATCACTGATATGCCTAATACACACCAAGAAATACTTTGGAAATTGAGTGAATATGGCTTTAAGAATAATGAATTGTATCAGGCTATTGCTTAAAAATAAATCAGTAAATTCAATTAACTTTGCCCAACTTACAATTTAATTAAAATGGTAAAATTGAACAAATATTATGGCATAGCCTTATTGGCTTTGTCGGCTTCTTGCGCTTCTCCTAAGCGATCTATTTATTTTTATACCAACGACAAAGAGAGTCAAAAAACGGAAATTGTTGAAAGCCTACCTCGACCAGAGTTGGTCGTTGATGTTGACGATATTGTAGCAATTACTGTGAGCAGTGGAGATGCCATTACCCTTACCGACCCATTAGGAATATTTAAAGATGGTGGAGTGCCCTACAATATTACAGCACAAACTGGTGGCGGAGTTGTGAGAGGTTATTTGGTCAATTCAAATGGCGAGATCGAATTCCCACTAATTGGACAAGTAAAAATTGCAGGATTGACGCCAACCGAGATAAAAGCAATGATGGCGCAAAAGCTGATTAAATACGTTAAGCCCCCTATTGGTATTGAAGTGCGCTTGCTCAATTATAAAATTAATATGCTTGGCGAAGTAGGTAGAGTTGGTCCGATACTAGCACCTAATCATAAAATTAATATTCTGGAGGCAATAACCGCAGCAGGCGATATCCCACCAACAGGTAGAAAAGATAAAGTACTCATTATTCGTGAAAAAAATGGAAAACAAGAATTTGGGCATATTAACTTGAATAGTAAAGAAATGTTCACAAGCCCTTATTATTATCTCCAAAAAAATGATATTGTTTATGTGGAGCCTAACAGATTAAAAAGGCAGCAAAACAACGAATTTTTACTATTTTATTTACCAACCGTAATGGGATTTCTCAGCTCTGCGTTATCTATTTATGGTATTATTCAAATAACGAAAAATGCTAAGTAAATTTCGTTAGGAATATCCATTATCAAACTCTACTTTTTATTTCCTTTTTATGGAACAAAATACGTTTCAATCTTCTTCTCAAAATACCATCAAAGACCAGATTAATCAAAGCTTTGATATTCGTAGATTTTTGGCTTCGGTTATCAGCTATTGGTACATACTAGTCCTTTGCCTATTCCTTGCTGTTATCGGAGCCTTCATGTATTTGAGATATACAACTCCTATGTACTTGGTAAGAAGCTCACTCCTTTTAGATGATGGCGGTGAGGCAAGTGGAGGCGGAGTACAGGCAAGAACATCGGTTTTGAAAAAAATCGGGATACAAGATGAAGGGGTCAACATGTTTAACGAGATTATGCTTCTAAAATCGCAAGATTTGCTGAAAGAAGTAGTTGATTCATTGGGGCTAAATGTAAGATATTGGGTAAAAGGCAAGGTAAAAGAAACAGAGATATACGAGGAGTGTCCATATAAAATTATATTTGACAAAGACGGTTATCAAGGTACTTCAGATGAATTTTATATTACCAAAGCAATTGAAGGCGGTAAAGAAGTTGATGGATTATTTGATTTAAAAAGTGACGATAAAACGATGCGAATCGCATTCGACACTTGGACCAAAATGCCTTATGGCAGAATGAAAATCGTTTATGTAAATTCTAAGTTTGTTTATTATAGTTATACCAAAATTCCAATTAGAATTTCGATTACGTCTAGCATTGCTGCGGTAGATCAATTTTTACCTGTATTGCAAATATTCCCATCAGATGGGCGAACCAGTATGTTGGAGATTTCGCTGACAGATAATTTACCCCTGAGAGCCGTCAATTTTATAAATGTCTTGGTGGATAGGTACCATATTGATGAATTGTCAAATGCAGTAGAGTCTGCTCAAAAAACAAGAAAGTTTATTGAAGAACGTCAAAAAGAGCTTGCCAACCAACTAAAAGGAGTGGACTCCAAAGTAGAAGGGATAAAAGTGAGCCACAACATGATAGACGTGTCCGCACAAGGAGGTGCTTATATAGCCGGAAAAGAAGAATCGCAGCAGCAGATTAACGAAATGGTTTTGGAGCGTCAATCCTTGCTTGAAGTCAAGTCTCAACTGTCCGATTTGTCGGCCGGAGAATATCCCTTTATTGCTGGAGTCAATGTAAAAGATGCGGTATTGGGTGCGATGATTAGTAAATACAATACAGTTGCTCAAAAAATAGTGGTTGAAAAACAACCCGAAGAAAATCCTATTCGCAAAAGAGACGAGGCTGAATTTGCCAATCTAAAATCAGGCATAGTAAAAGCAATTTCGAAAAACGAATCAGTTATTAATGCGAGTTTACAATCTGCCTATCAAAATTCTTCGAAATACAGTGGTCTTATTGGAACTATTCCGAGGCTTGACCGATCTATTAATGACGTAAAGCGTGAGTATGATGTACTACAAAGTATGTATCTCACCCTTTTTCAGAAAGGTTTGGAAAATGAAATCTCATTAAATGCGGCATCAGCCAAATCAAAATTGGTGGTTCAGCCCTATAATACAGGCACTCCTGTAAAACCCGTTTCCAAAAGTGTTTACTTCTTTTCCTTTTTTGCAGGTCTCTTCTTTCCTTGTGTTGCATTAGCTGTCAAAGAATTGTTGAACAATAAAGTGATGAATGAAGCTGACATCGAGTCTATGACTGCTATTCCTATAGTAGGCTCTATCAACAAGGCTGCTGACGGAATGGAGGTGGTAATAGGACCAAGTATTAGAACGGGTATTGCAGAACAGTTCCGTTTGTTGCGTACCAACCTCGAATTTATGGCGGTGAATGAGAATAAAAAAACCATTCTTGTGACCTCAAGTGTTAGCGGAGAGGGGAAAACATTTATATCAATCAATTTAGGACTTACACTTGCACTGACCCATAAAAAGGTATTGGTTATGGAATTTGACCTTCGTAAACCCAAAATAAGTGAACGTTTGAATTTGGACAGAGATGGCGGTATTAGTGCCTATCTTGCAGGTGTAGTCAACAATTTGGACAAAGTGGTAAAACCCTCCGGTTTGCATGGCAACCTATTTGTTGCCAATTGCGGTGCAGTGCCGCCCAATCCAGGAGAACTGATTTTGTTGCCTCGCAACAAGCAAATGTTTGAGGATTTAACTGAAATATTTGATGCTATTATTATTGATACCGCACCTGTTGGAATGGTATCCGATGCTACCATATTGGCGAAATACGCAGGTGTAAATGTGTTCGTTACCCGTCAAGGTCGTACTATCAAGGGGCAATTAAAGATGTTGGATATGTTGTATAAGGATAGAAAAATCAACAATCCAGCAATCATCTTCAATGGTGTTGAAAGAAGCAAGAAATATGGTTATGGTTATGGTTACGACTATGGCTATGGTTATGGTTATGGTTATGGAGGCGATGCAACAGGAGGCGGCTATTATGAAACTGAAACAAGCCTCGGTTCGGGATCTAAAATCAGAAATATTTTTAAGAAAAAGGACAAATAATACCAATTCGACAACACTTTGGCACGATTTTTGCAATATAAGATATTATGTCCAATCCAGTAGCAATAACAGTAATAGAATCAGAATCAATATTAAGACGCAACTTGAAACACAGCTCGCCTACTGTACGTAGTCGCATAAAAATAGCTCTGACCAAACCGTAGCTTCTATAACAGGATGGGATTTATACACTACGTCATTCTGATGGCAAATTGGTATAATTTCTACATACTACAGCTTTGATGTTTTATCTAAAAGGGTTTCAATAATTATTGAAACCCTTTTTTATCCCAAAAAGTTCATTAGAGCCTTAACTCCCAATGACGGTCATTAGGAAT
>JASGCQ010000110.1 GCA_030054025.1 Phycisphaerales bacterium
TCAGATATGCAGCGTAGCGTTTTTTGTATCACTAAATGACTAAACGATTAATATAAACCTTCGAAATTACCGCTCTATTTTTCGGGCGATTATCAATTTTGTCTCAATCCTGGCTATAATGCTGGTCGGGGTTCAATTAGTATTTTTTCTTTCAGGCTGCATGTGGAGTTGTAAGCAATAGACTTTCCTAAATGCACAACGGGTAAATATTATATATTGTGGAAGAGCTTAGGTTGACCTAATTTTCATTTTTTTCAGCCAAATTTGTATTCTATACAATGAACAAAATACTAGCGTGTATTCCTAATTTTAGTGAAGGGCAAAACGAAGCAATCTTGCAAAAAATAGCGGCTGCTATTGTTTCTGTGTCGGACGTTTGGCTCTTGCACCAAGATGTGAGTCATGCTGCCAACAGAACCGTTTTTACTTTTGCCGGTAAGCCCGAGGCTGTTGTAGAAGCGGCTTATAGGGCAATACAAGTAGCTGCCGAATGTATTGATATGCGTCGGCAATTAGGCGTTCATCCGCGTATTGGTGCAACCGATGTTTGTCCTCTAGTACCCCTGTATGGAATGAGCATGGAAGAAGCTAACGCTTGTGCGCAACAATTGGCAAAGTGGGTGGGGACAGAATTGAATATCCCTGTTTACCTATATGAGCATAGCCAAACTCAGCACAATAGGAGAGCTTTGCCTCAGATTCGCAAAGGGCAATACGAAGGGCTGAAAGAAAAAATGAAACAGCCCGAATGGCTTTCAGATTTTGGACCGCATGAAATGAATGAATCTGCGGGAGCCACTGTTATAGGAGCAAGGGGTATTTTGGTAGCATTCAATATTTCTTTGAACACAAAGGATGTAACTATTGCTGATACAATTGCGGCGCAAATGCGTGCACAGTCTAAATCCCCGAATGCTTTACCCAAATTGCGTGCGATAGGTTGGTACATGGCAGATTATGAGCAAGTGCAAGTGTCGTTTAATTTATTGGATTATACAATCACCAGTCCTTTGGTCGTGTGGCAAAAATGCAGCGCATTGGCAGCCGCAGCAGGAGTATCTTTGGTGGGCAGCGAAGTCATTGGTTTAATTCCTGAAGCCTGTTTGCTAGAAGCCGGTACATTTGCTTTGAAAGAAAAAGGTGCATCTGATTTTAATAAAGAATCTATAATAACAACAGCCATTGATTATTTGGCTTTAAATTCATTAAAAGCTTTCATTCCTCAAGAAAAAATCCTCGAATGGGTCTTGGCAAAATATACTACAATTGAGTAAGTCAAAATTATGATAGCACAACTTTTACATTATTTATTATTGCCCTTTACAATGCTCTACGGTTCTATTGTATGGCTTCGCAATCGTTTGTATGATGCGGGTTTTATGTCGTCCGTGTCTTTTGATATTCCGGTAATAGCAGTAGGGAATTTGTCGGCGGGTGGCACGGGCAAAACACCGCATATAGAGTATGTGGTGCGTTTACTCCAGTATGAATACAAAGTAGCCACCATGAGTAGAGGTTACAAGCGCAAGACAAGAGGATTTTTTTTGGCGGATGCAGCTACCAACGCCGTAAAGATTGGCGACGAGCCCATGCAATATCATCTAAAATTTCCTGAATTGGTGGTGAGTGTTGCCGAAGATAGAATGACTGGCATCCCCTCCTTATTGATGGCTCGCCCTGAATTGGAAATAATTTTATTGGATGATGCCTACCAACACCGATCGGTAAAACCCGGATTGAATATCTTGATTACCGATTTCTCAAGCCCATTCTACAAGGATTTTATTTTGCCTTATGGCAGATTGCGAGAGGCTAGGACAGCTTATAAAAGAGCCGATATTATAGTCGTGTCTAAATGCCCTCATAATTTGTCGCAGAAAGATGCAGATAATATGCGTGCAGCGATAAATCCCTTAGCACATCAACAAGTGTTTTTTAGTACTATTAAATATGGTACTGCCTATCATTTTTTCGATCAGTCGGCAACAAACTTTAAGTACAAAAATGTGTTGTTGATTGCAGGTATTGCCCGCCCTGAACCATTAGTAGCCCATCTCGAAAAAGAAGCCAAAAAGGTTCACTTGTTACAATATCCCGATCATCATTTTTTTACAGAAAGAAATTTTGAAGAGATAAAAGACACGGTTAAAAATTGGAATAATGATTGTGTCATCGTTACTACCGAAAAAGATGCTACACGTTTGCATTTACGCCCTGAACTGATGCAAGCCATTCCGGTGTCAGTGATTGTCTTGCCCATTGAAGTTGTGATATTGTTAGGACAGCAAAATGAGTTTGATACTGCGGTACGCAATTTTGTATTGAAACAGACAGAAATTTTTAAAACCAATTAAACAATGAAGTTCCTTGCTAAATTCAATCTTGAAGTGCAACAACTAGTAAAAATAGTTTAATTGGCGAAAATTAGTTTAGTTTTTTTCTAAGTCTAGCATTTGTTTTGGTTTGAATAGCTCAGATTTGTTTATTTGAATAAAGGCTAAGGTTGGTGTTTCGTTTGAGATATTGTCTAATGAGCCCGATTTAGTTTTCATTAGTGCCTTTGGTGGATAGATGTTTTGTCCTTTATAATCACGCTTGGTTGCTATATTAGCGCAGGTTTTCGTCTTTTTCTGTACCTTCTACGCAGCTGGTTTGTGAGGTGTTAATGATACTTGAGTCGTTGGCTTTTTATACACTCCCGAATTTCTATCCCCAACAATCACTCATTTCTCGTACTTTCGCACATTCGGAAAAGTAGAAGATGAAAAATATTCGTAATTTTTGTATTATAGCTCATATAGACCACGGTAAAAGCACCTTGGCAGACCGTTTATTGGAGTTTACCAAAACCATATCTGACAGAGATATGCAAGCCCAAGTGCTTGACGATATGGACTTGGAACGGGAAAAAGGTATTACCATCAAGAGCCATGCCATTCAGATTAACTATTTGCACAAAGGCGAGCAATATGTACTCAACCTGATTGATACTCCTGGTCATGTGGATTTTTCTTACGAAGTATCTCGAGCCCTTGCCGCATGTGAAGGCGCATTATTGCTAGTAGATGCCACCCAAGGTATTCAAGCCCAAACCATCTCCAATCTTTACCTCGCTTTAGACAATGATTTGGAAATCATCCCGGTTATCAACAAGATTGATATGGATGGCGCTATGATACCCGAAGTTACCGATCAAATTGTAGATTTAATTGGCTGTAAGCCCGAAGAAATCATTTTGGCATCGGGCAAGAGCGGAATTGGTATCGAAGAAATTTTAGAAGCCATTATCAATCGAATCCCAGCACCCCAAGGAGATGTAGAGGCGCCATTGCAGGCATTGATATTCGATTCGGTATTTAATTCGTTTCGTGGCATCATCATTTATTATCGTGTGATGAATGGCTCTATTCGCAAAGGTGATAAAATTAAGTTTATCAATGCACAGAAAGAATACGAAGCCGATGAAGTAGGTGTATTGAAGCTCACAATGACTCCAAAGAAAGAAGTATTGGCAGGGGATGTAGGTTATATTATTACTGGAATCAAAAATGCCAAAGAAGTAAAAGTAGGGGATACGATTACCTTGGTGAATAACGAATCGGTAGATCCTATTCATGGTTTCGAAGATGTAAAACCGATGGTATTTGCAGGAATTTTTCCGGTAGAGACAGATGATTTTGAAGAGCTTCGCGAGTGTATGGAAAAACTCCAACTCAATGATGCTTCTTTGACTTTCGAGATGGAAACCTCTCAGGCATTGGGCTTTGGTTTTCGTTGCGGATTCTTAGGAATGTTGCACATGGAGATTATCCAAGAACGTTTGGAACGAGAATTTAACCAAACGGTGATTACTACCGTCCCCAACGTGAGCTTTTATGCTTATACCCAACGTGAAAAAGATGTGCGCATTATTGTGAATAATCCTTCCGAAATGCCCGAACCTACTCGTTTGGATCGTATTGAAGAACCGTTTATTCGTGCCCAAATCATCACATCACCAGATTATATCGGCAACATTATGACCCTTTGTCTAGGCCGCCGAGGTATGTTGATGAATCAAAATTATTTGACCCCAACACGTGTGGAGTTGACTTTCGAAATGCCCATGGCAGAAATCGTTTTTGATTTTTACGACAAATTGAAATCATCTACCCGAGGTTATGCCTCCTTCGATTATACCCCGATTGATTACCGGGAGGCTGATATCGTGCGTATGGATATTTTGCTCAATTCAGAACCTTTGGACGCTTTGAGTGCCTTGATTCACCGCAGTCGCACCCAAGATTTTGGACGGAAACTTTGTGCCAAATTAAAAGAACTATTGCCTCGTCAACAGTTCTTGATTGCCATACAAGCCGCTGTAGGTGCTAAGATTGTTGCCCGAGAAAATATTTCTGCAATGCGCAAAGACGTTACTGCCAAATGCTATGGAGGCGACATCTCTCGAAAGCGCAAACTACTTGAAAAGCAGAAGGAAGGTAAAAAGCGTATGCGCCAAATCGGTAATGTAGAGGTGCCGCAAGAAGCCTTCTTGGCAGTATTAAAATTGGACGATTAAAATCTTGCATTTTATGTACATGAATGAAGCCACCAAACACAATTGACATTTTTAATATGGATGAAAATAAGAATGTTTTAGTTGCAGATAGACTCATGCGCAAATAAATATCATATAATTTTGGTTGTACAAAAAATAAAAAATGAGTACTAAAAATAAGCTATCCCCCGAGCGAGCTAAGTCATTGCTCCATATCCTAGAAACCCGCTTTGAACAACATCAACAACGCCATAAAGCGCTGGAATGGGCAGCCATCAAAAATAAACTGGATGCACAGCCGGCAAAATTGTGGTCGCTCAACGAAATGGAAGAAACGGGTGGAGAACCAGATGTAGTAGCTTATAACAAAAAGACGGATACTTATGTCTTTTACGATTGTGCGGCAGAAAGCCCCAAAAAGCGCAGAAGCCTTTGCTACGACGCAGCGGCTTGGGAATCGAGAAAAGAAAACAAACCCAAAGGCAGTGCAGTAGCTATGGCGAAGGAAATGGGCGTGGAGTTGCTCAATGAAGAACAATATCGGGAATTGCAAAGTCTTGGACAGTTTGATGCCAAAACTTCCAGTTGGCTCGCCGCCCCCGACTCTATCCGCAAACTGGGCGGTGCCATCTTTGCCGATTTTCGTTTCGGCAGGGTATTCGTTTACCACAATGGCGCAGAATCGTACTATGCCGCTAGAGGATTTAGGGCTTCGCTCGCCTTGTAATAGCCTATAAATATTTCTTTACAACTTAGCGATTACAACAAATTGCGGATAGCTCAATTAGCCAAAGGACAAGAGCGAAATAAGATCCACTTTTTTGTGAAGGTGTGGGGGCTAGTCCTATGATTTTTTCGACCCGAAAGCCTGCTTCTTCAAACATACGAATGACGTTTTTTTGGGTAAAAAAGCGCAAATACGTTTTGAACATAATACTCGCTTTGGTGTACCGAAAGTCTTTTTTGAAGAGGATATTCAAATACTCGTGGTAATGCAAAATATTGTACAAAGATGCAATAATGAAGCCATCGAGTTTTAATCGTTTTTCGCTTTCTTTCAATATGGTATAGGCGTCGGACACGGGTTCCAATACGTCGTTCAAGCCACATTTTGCAGCAGATACCTATATTGACAGTTTTTGAGAAAATTTCAACTGCAAATCAGTAGAAAATATACAACATAAATATTTGTTTACCTGTTTAGCTTCATAACATTGTTGACGATATTTCAATAAGCTTGTATATTTCAATTGCCTTGGTTTTTACCCCAAGGACTAATTAAAACAAAACCATTTGGCTTTAGCCAAACGGAACATTCCTGTTACCAATAATAAAAAATAAAATAAAAAGTTCTTGCTTTATTAAAAAAAGTTACCAACCTTTAGGTAAACAAACCAATAATCCCATTGTTAACGCTTGTAAAAAACTATAAAAAAAACCTGAAACATAGGACTAACAAACATTTTAGCCTTATTAATAGTAAAAACAACACAACAAAATAGCATTTATTTTTATAATTACTGGCTGCTCGTTTTTGATAACTATTACAGTTTTTAGGTATATTACGACACAGAAATACACACAACCACCTCGACAGCCCTTGTGCTTTTTCTTTAATTAGCCACTAGGGTGCAGAGTCCGAAAACCCAAACTAAAAACCGAAGAGCTAAAAGCTGTACATACAGCACTCGACATCTCCGAGTTGCCCAAAGGCAATTACCTGATAAAAATCACCACCAAAGATGGCAATGTGGGCAGCGCAAAAGTGATGAAGGAGTGATGAAAGAGCATCAACGAGCTTGTGAAACGGGACATTTAATCAACAATTCTTAAACCCTCAAATCAACAATTTTCAGAACCGCTGACACACTTTTTAAAGCACTAGCGCACTAAACCCTTTTTAAAACAATCACAACCACAAAACAGCATTTTTTATGAAAAAAATATTCTTCACACTACTACTGTTCGCTAT
>JASGCQ010000024.1 GCA_030054025.1 Phycisphaerales bacterium
TGTGTTTAGACGAAAAAAGAAAATTTGGTTTAGTGAAAAGAATTAAAAAACAAATTACTAAATTTGATTTAACTAATGCTGAATTATGGTTTCTAAACACTTGATTTACAATAATTAATGATTCCGTTAGTCATAAGATTGACAATACTCAAAGAATTTAATAAAAACTCAAAACTGTTTATGAAAATTGAAAAAGTAAAATACCCTAGTATAAATGGATTAAGGGCAATAAGTATCATCTTAGTTATACTTCATCATCTATCTATTCAAGAACATTTTTTTTCAGGAACTGAAAATATCAAATGGCTATTCCCATTAACCTCTTTTTTACAAGATGGACATTTAGGCGTAAATGTGTTTTTTGTTATCTCAGGTTTTCTAATTACATCTTTAATGTTACATGAAGAAACTAGAACAAATACAATCTCTTTAAAAAATTTTTATATCAGAAGGACATTAAGAATCTTCCCAGCATATTATTTTTTATTACTTGTTTATTTTATCTTACAAGTATTTCATCTTGTTAATATAAGTAATGCATCATGGGTAACATCGCTTACCTATACCAAGTATTTTAATTGGCGATTAGACTGGTTAACAGCTCATGCATGGTCTCTAAGCATTGAAGAACATTTTTATCTTTTTTGGCCATTAATTTTTATGTATGCACGCCAGTATAGAAAAAAAACAGTCATGGGTCTAATACTGACTGTGCCTTTAATAAGAGTGGTTCTATTTTTTCACCCTATTATTTGGATGGACGAACTAACAATTTTTACAAGAATTGACTCTATTGCAACAGGTTGTTTATTTGCTTTATACAAAGATGAAATTCTTATGAAAATTCAAAAACACTGGCAAAAGGTGTTTTATGCTTCAGTTATAATTATCTTTTCTTTGCCTATTTTAAGTTTATTAATGAATAAAATAAATTTGGGCTTTGTTTTCATACCCCTTGGAAAAACACATGGAACAATTGCTAATTTTGCTATAGGTTTTATAATGATGTATTCAATTTTTGGGCCTCGTAACCTCTGGTTTAATTTTTTGAATTTAAAAGTTATTAATTATATTGGTATACTATCTTATAGTATTTATTTATGGCAACAAATATTTATTTCTGGAGCTAGTCATTGGGTCACAACATATCCTCAAAACTTGTTGTTTATATTTATTATTGCGATGTCATCATATCATTTTATTGAGAAGCCGTTCCTTAAATTAAAAACGAAATTTGAAATATTCAAACCAAAAGCCAGCCACTAACAGTACCTAAAATAAATTGGCGGTTCAGTGGTTAAATGAATCTTTATGCTTCGTTACAAGTTCAGTGCTGGCAGACAGTTTAGTGCTTTAAAACCCCCACCTTCGCCAAGCCCAAAAACGTTGGGCAAGTTTATGAAAAGACAAACAGACGGAAAACGACTGATGAGAGAACCACCAAAAAATAATTTTGATAATTTATAAAGGATATTTTCAAATTGACAAACACTGTTGTCCGAGATGATTCAAAATTAGGGCATTTGCTAACTTGAAAGCGTTGCTATTGCTCAAAAGTTGATAGTGATTTGAAAAGCTTTTGGGGGTTTATATGGTTGAGCTTACCTCGCATATAACTCAAGCCCAGTCTCTACTTCACAGATGGAGGTACACCTCGCAAAAATGCAATACAGCAGGATAGTAAGGTGGTCTATGAAACTTAGTTTTTGGGGAAAACTTGGCGGCATGTTGCTGCTTGCAGGCAGCTTGTATTAAACGGTCATCTATCAAAGAAAGCGTTTGGGTAAATATCGGCTGTCCGACATAATCGCTACTTTTGTTCCTATCAATGTTGTTTCTTTAGTTGCAGCAAAACTGGGAAAGGGTGGTCCAATAGCCACTCTTATTGTGAAATTTATCTCGGACAATAGCAATTTCAATAAAATAAAAATCTTAAAACATAGCTTTGCACTAGCATTTGGTGCTGCTGCTGGTCATTAAATTGTATAAAAATGTTGATAAAAATTCCTGATAAAAAAAAATGGATAGTGTTAGCCTATATTTTATTAATTTTTTACACAGTTGCGTCTATGATTTGGGCAATTATTAGAATAAAATTTGCTATTACTGAAGAAAAGCATTTTACAGACATTGATAAAATAAAGTCGTCCTTTATTTGTTTATCACCGAATCTTATAACGTTTTCCTATTTAGTTTGGAAAGTTTATTGTAACAATAAGCATAAGTCCCTGTAGTGACTTTTTTTAATGGAGAGTATTCTTTAAAACATTGGATAGGTTTAATTCTAACACAAAATGTTATACCTATCAACGTTTTTTTTGTTTGGAACGAAAAAAAAGTAAAAACTCTTATTGAAACTTTTAAAAAACAATCAATTTGTACCACACCAGTTACCATAGGTTCTTTTAAATTAGAAGATACGAAGGTTAATATTTACTGCATAGCTAAATTTATGTAACAGGTATGTGATAGCCCATTAGCCCACTTCTCACTCAATTACCCCAACACCCTTACATGTCATGTCCATGCGCCTTGTATTTTTAGTTTTTATTATTATTATTTCGATTTCCCTTTGCACGGCTCAAACAAGCCCCAAGAGAGAGTTTAGAGCAGCATGGATTGCCACAGTATCAAACATTGATTGGCCCTCTAAGCAAGGATTACCTTCTGTACAACAACAACAAGAACTCATGAACCGACTAGATGCGCTACGGGCAATGGGTTGCAATGCGGTTTTCTTGCAAATTCGACCGGCTGCAGATGCACTTTATGCTTCCTCTATTGAGCCTTGGAGTAGATTCCTGAGCGGAAAACAAGGGCAACAACCTTTTCCAGCATACGACCCACTCACCTTTGCGATTGAAGAAGCTCATAAACGCAATATGGAATTGCATGCTTGGTTCAATCCTTTTCGCGCATTGATCGAAAGCAAAAAAAATCCAAACCCAAAATCTCATATCACCTATACGCACCCCGATTGGATTATCAGCTATGGGGGAAAATCCTATATAGACCCTGGTGTACCCGAAGCGCGCGAATATGTAACAAAGGTCATCATGGATGTGGTAAAACGTTACGATATTGATGGTGTGCATCTCGATGATTATTTTTATCCTTATCGTATTACTGGTGTAGAATTTGGCGACAGCCGCAGCTATAATAGATTCAAAGAGAGCTTTTCAAATAAAGAAGATTGGCGTAGAAATAATGTAAGCACCTTCGTGGCCACACTATACCGTAATATCAAAAGTGAGAAACGATATGTAAAATTTGGCATTAGCCCTTTTGGGGTATGGCGCAATAGCAGTAAAGACCCTGAGGGTTCTGCAACACGTGGTGGACAAACTTGCTACGACGATTTGTATTCAGATATTATTTTATGGCAAAAAAAGGCTTGGCTGGATTATACTTTACCGCAATTGTATTGGGAACATGGGCATCGTGCAGCAGCATTCGAAGTATTACTCCCTTGGTGGGAAAATCATAGTTACCAGCGTCATGTCTACATCGGGCTGGGTGTCTATCGAATGGTCGAATCTCAAGCGGCAATTTGGCAAGGAACCAAAGAAATCTTAACAGAAATTGCTGATATTCGAAAATTGAGCAAAACCCCGGGTATTGTTTTTTACAGTGCCTCAAGTTTCGACAAGATTGGCTCTGCTCTTCGCGACAGTTTGATCATGTCCAACAATCGAAATTTTGCCTTTCCTCCTACGATGCCTTGGCTAGGAAATAACGTTCCAAATGCTCCGATATTGAAAGGTATTTTGAAAAATGAGGGCATGCGTTTGGAATGGGATGCGGTAAACAAAGGAAAAGAAAAAATCACTTATGCCGTTTATCGTTTTGAGAAAAACGAAACTGCCGATTTTGATAAGAGTCAATACATTATAGCCGTATTACAAGGTACAAGCTACTTGGATAAATTGGCTGTAAAAAACAAAAATCAGGTTTATTATGTAACCGCTTTAGACCGGCTTTGGAACGAAAGCAAACCTAGCAACCCTATTAGCAAATAAAGCCTATTGTGCCGCTAAAACCATTGCGGCCAAACGTTCTGCCCAAATTGCATATTCTTTTGCAGAAGGATGTAATTGATCTTCGGTCCAATAATCTTCATGGATGCCATTGATTCGAGTACTATTTGTAATTTCTAAAAAATGGCATTTGTGTGCCTGTGTAATTTTTTTTGCAACTGTATTATAAGCATCTATTTCTTGAGCAATTTGGATTCTATCTTTTCCTTCGGCAAAGGGAGTTACACCCCAGTCGGGAATAGACAAAATAAAAACCTTATCTGAATGACCGTTGGCGAAGTGAATAGACTGAATAAGTAGTTGTGTAAACTCTTGTTCGTAATTTTCGAGGCTTCGTCCTCTGTACTGGTTATTCACCCCTATCAATAGCGACACAAGAGAAAATGTTTCACAGAGTCCTTTTTCTCGAATGGCAGCTTGCAATTCATCAGTCGTCCAACCCGTAGTAGCAATAATCAGCGGATCGCTTATTTTCATTTTCTGCTGCCGTAGGCGGGCAACAGTTTGATTGGGAAAGTTTTCTAGAAAAGGTACTTTTTCGCCTATCGTATAAGAATCGCCAAGGGCTAAATAAGTGAGCATAGATTATTTAAAGTTTGCTGTGCAAATAAAAGAAATTACTGAACAACTATGGTCTTGATATTCACAAATTCTCTCAAGGCAAAGGAAGATAATTCTCTACCATAGCCACTATGCTTGATACCTCCAAAAGGCAAACGTGGATCGGAATGCACTGCTGCATTTACAAAACAGCTGCCAGCTTGAATCATTTGTTGAGCTATAAGTTCTGCACGCTTTTTGTTTTTAGAAAATATGGCACTACCCAAACCAAACTCAGAATCATTAGCAATTTTTATTGCATCATTTTCGTTTTTGGCTTCGATAATCACTGCAACAGGACCGAATAACTCTTCTTCATAAGCAGGCATTCCCTTTTTTACATTGGTGAGTAATGTCGGCGGATAAAATGCTCCTTCAGCTTCAGGAATAAAGCCCCCACAAGCAACAACAGCACCTGCTTCAATGCTTCTAAGCACTTGTTGATGCAGTTCGTCTCTCAAGTCTATACGAGCCATAGGGCCTAAGGTATGGCTTTCGTTACGAGGATTTCCAAAAGTTGCTTGTTGCACTTTTTTCAGCATTTTTTGTTCAAATTCCTTGCGTACTTTTTTGACAACGATAAAACGCTTTGCTGCCAAACAACTTTGCCCTGTATTGATAAAGCGAGCTTCAAAACATGTATTGACAGCAAGGTCTATATTGGCATCCTCGAATACAATATAAGCATCACTACCACCTAGCTCTAATACTTGTTTTTTTAAATTTTGTGCGGCAATTGCAGCTACTTTGCGCCCAACAGATGTACTACCAGTAAAGGTGACCGCTGCAATTTCTTTAGCAGCAATCATATCAGCTACAGAAGACGAAGGCATCAATAATGTTTGGAAAAGCCCGCGTGGTGCTTTGGCTTTTTTCATTATTTTTTCGATAGCCAAAGCACATCCACTCACATTTGAAGCATGTTTTAGCAGCATCGCATTACCCGACATAATAATGGGTGCCATGGTACGAAAGACTTGCCAATAGGGAAAATTCCAAGGCATAATAGCCAATACAACCCCTAAGGGTTGGTATGTTACAAAACTTTTTTTTGCTTCTGTTTGTATGAGTTCATTTGCCAAAAAATGAGCACCTTGCTCAGCATAGAACTCCATTGCTCTCGCACACTTTTCAAGCTCTGCTCTACTTTGAGTGATGGGCTTGCCCATTTCATTGGTTGCTAGTATGGCAAGCACTTCTAATTTATTTCGAATTGCCTGAGCTATCTGCAACAACAATAAAGAACGCTCTTTGAATGAGCTTTGCGCCCATCGCTCGTATGCTTTGTGCGCTGCCTGTAAGGACTTTTCGATTTGATTAGCATCATGAGCCGAATAATTACCGATAATGATTCCATCCGCAGGGTTGATGGATGTAAACGATAGATTTTTCAATATACGCTTGGGGTTATACCATGCAAAGTAAACCCTTAGTTACGTTATCATTTTGATAAATAAAATCTTATTTGATGGTAGGATACAATGTGCATAAAAGTAGATTCGGGTAGAATTTCAATTTTTTTGGGTTAAAATGTAGGAATAGATTGGTTTTGTAAAAACTTTTTTACTACATTTATCCTCTATAAAACATATTGATTCAATGCGCTACTTATTTTTATCTCTTTCAGCAATGGTTTGCTTTGGTTTGGTGTCTTGTACTAAATACGACACTTCTTTAACACAACGTCAAATGTTTGCTACTATTAAACGCAACTCTGCCGATTCAGGTATTACTTGGAATGCCAATCCGAATTTGGTTACTGCAAAAATTCCTTTTGCTCGCTCTGTAAGATTTGAAGGTTCTGAGTTCGGCACTAACCCTACTCATGTCAATATTTTTATCAACAATTACACTGGTGTAGGCATCTATCCTCTTTTTCAAGGTAGTGCACAACAAACGGATAGCAACTCTGCTATAGTTACTTATATTTCTCGTGATTTTCATACCATTAAAGGCTCTGTTCAAGTACTTCTCGATGATAAAGATTTATATATCGGCATATACCAATTTACTGCTGTAAACTTGAATGACACTATTACAATTAACTACGGTGCTTTCACCATCAATAAATAATTTACTTATACTCAAAACTCAACAAAAAAAGAGGCTTCTCAATTCGAAGCCTCTTTTTTTGTGTGATCATTTGTTTGGCTATTTCTTCTTCATACAGAGTTCAATTTCATCCGTACTAATCGGAATGTTTTTGAACAAATCAATATTCCCATTCTTCGTCAACCAATAATTATTTTCGATTCGGATACCAATTTGCTCTTCTTCGATATACAAGCCCGGCTCTATCGTAAACAACATTCCCTCCCCCATCGCTTGGGTTCGTGTGCCTACATCATGTACGTCAATACCCAAATGATGGGTTGTGCCGTGGTAAAAATATTTTCGATATATCGGGTTTTCTGGGTCCTGATTTTTAATATCCGCTTTGCTAATCAGTCCTAATTTCAATGCTTGGCGTTCCATCTCTGCATTGGTTTTAGCAACATAGTCGGGAAATAGCGTGCCAGGTTTTAATAATGATTTGGCGTACAGATGAGCCTCTAAGACAGCATTGTAAATTTCTTTTTGACGTTTACTAAACTTGCCATTTACAGGAATACACCTAGTAAGATCGGCACTGTAACTCCCATAAGAAGCCCCGAAATCCATCAGGATTAATTCGCCACTCTTGCACTCTTTATTATTATCTATATAATGCAATACTCTTGCCCTATCGCCGCTTGCTATAATAGGGTCGTAAGCATGTCGTGGCGCTCCGTTACGAATAAATTCATGAATAATTTCTGCTTCGATTTCATTTTCAGTAACTCCGGGATGGGCAAAACGCATCACTCTACGAAAAGCTTTTTCAGTAATATCAATGGCGTGTTGAGTAATCACTACTTCATACTTCGTTTTCACGGCACGAAGTTCTTTGATTATTTTAGCAGCTCTTTCATATTGATGCAGAGGGAAACGTTGTTTCCATTGTTGCACAAACAACAAATCGGTCCGGTATAAAGAGCCGTCTAGTCTATCATTTTCGTTTGTGTTGAGATAAACGGTATCTGCATTATGCATCATTACTTGCAAAACAGCATCCACATTATCTGTCCATTGAATATTGGCAATTCCAGATATAGCCGTTGCTTCATCTTTTCTTAGTTTGTGTCCTTCCCATTTTTCTAAATGTTCGTTAGGTCGCAAGAGTACTAACACTTCTCTTGCTGTTTTATCTGGATTGTCGGGATACATGATGACCATCGTTTTTTCTTGCTCTATTCCCGAAAGCCAAAGCACATCACTATTGGAGCGATTGGTATATACCGCATCGCCATTTGTGGTCAGCACTTCTGTATTGTGAAAAATGGCTACAGAATTGGGTTTCATTTTTTTCATGAAACGTTGCCTATTCTGCGTTGCAATTTTATGGAGTATTAATTGATTTCTCATTTTTGGGGGGCTGATTAAGTAATGCTAAATTAAGTGGTTTTTCAATTACAACCTTGCTCTCCAAGGCGTTTCTTCTTTTCCATTGATATGGATAATATAACGCGACAACACAAACAAGAAATCTGAAAGTCTATTGAGGTATTGCAATATAATATCCGAAATTTCTTCCTCATGCTTACGCATATTGACACACAATCGCTCGGCTCTACGACAAATGCAACGTGCCACATGGCAAGCAGATGCAGCTTGATGTCCTCCAGGCAAAATAAATGAACGCATTTCGGGCAATACTTCATTCATTTCATCTATTCTATTTTCCAACCATTCTATATCGCTAAGATGCAAGTCGGGCAATTTCATTTTCACTTCTTTTGTAGGCGTTGTAGCCAGCTCTGCCCCTAATGTAAATAAGCGATCTTGAATTTCTCTGAGCCAAAAATTGATTTGTTGATGAACTGCTAAATCATTGACCAAACCGATATACGAATTCAATTCGTCCACAGTACCGTAGCTTTCAATCCTGATATGGCTCTTGGAAACTCGTGTACCCCCAATTAAGCTGGTTTGTCCTTTATCGCCCGTCTTAGTATATATTTTGAATGACATTAATTCTACTTTAGATGCTCAAAAGTAGAAACATATTTCTACATTTGGGAGATAGCATCCATAATATGAGCCTGCCTTCCAATTTCAAGTTCAAAATTATTTCGTTTTTTGCTTTTGTTTTGACTCATTGTCTAGTGCATGCACAAAGCAAGACCGAAACTGAATTAGTGCAAAAAATAGTACTGAGCTTGCAGCAAAAAGACAGTTTTGTTTATGCACAAGTTTTTCCTTCTGCCGATACGATGAATCGTATCACTCTTCGCAAAGCACCAAGCAGTAGCGATGCTTACCAAAAGTCAACTTACATGATAAGTTCTCCTGAATTTTTGATGGCTCAAGATTCATTAATACAGAAACAAGCTTGGGAACTATTTAGGAATTTTTTAAACAAGAGCAAAAAGATGGTAATTCATTGGGAATCATTAGTAATGAGTCGTTATGAACTTGAAGCGCTTGCCAAAACAAGAGATGATGTATTGGAAGCAATAGTGCCTGAGCGATTTGTTGGCTATATTTTTTTAGAAGATATAATTACTCGTAAGATTTATACACTAACACTTAGTGATATATTGAAAATGGATGGAAAATGGTACGGTGGTGAGCTCAACTATATTTTCGAAGCCAATTCGAAAGACGGATTTAATGCTCAACTCAAAGCCGAAAAAATTCGCATCAGAAAAGGCCTACCAGAAACCGCTGTGAGCAAAATTGACTCTTTAAAGTTAAAAAATGAAGAGGAAGAGGAGGAAGAACCCATTCATAAACGCAAACAAGTGGTTGACCGAAAATTATATTTCGGATATTTGGATAATGAAATTCAGGTGAGCCTGTACATTCGCTCCATAAAAGGCGATTGTCCTGATGGAGTGTGTACTTGGGAGGCTATTTTTAAATTTGGTGATAACGAATATTCAAGGCAGGAGGTCAGTAGAAATGAAGATGGGAATTGGGTATTTGTGGAAGAGGAAACTGGTGGTGTAATGGAGCTTAACTTAAAAGGAGACACTTTTACCGGTACTTTTTCTGCCACTTTAGATAAAGTGGACTATGACGCTCAACTAAAAGAAAAACCAATGACGAATAAAAAGTTGGAGTCTTTGGATGCCATTATAGAAAAAGGTATGGTTCATTAATGCTAATCACTATCAAATAAATCACTCTTATTTTTATGTTACAAGTACACTCATTTACATTCAATCCCTTTCAAGAAAATTCTTTTATTCTTTATAATGAACAAAATGAATGTTGGATTATTGATCCAGGCATGAGCAATAGAAATGAAGAGCAGGAATTAATCACTTACATAAATTCTAATCAGCTTAGCCCCAAAGCAATTATCAATACTCATGCACATATAGACCATATTTTGGGGATAGATTTTGTAGCGAATTATTTTCAGATCCCGTTCTTTCTTCATGAAAAAGAATTACCTATTCTTAACAATGCAGCAAACACGGCAAAAATGTTTGGGTTTGATTATGATGGGGTAAAAACTGCTCCTCAATATATTTCTGAAAGAAATGAATTGCTATTGGGAACGGAGAGTATAGAAGTTCGATTTGTTCCAGGTCATTCACCTGGAAGTATTGCGTTATATAGCAAAGAAAGCAATTGGGTAATCAGTGGCGATGCTCTTTTTGCAGGTAGCATAGGCAGAACTGATTTGATGTTTGGAGACTATGATACATTAATGCACAGTATCAAATCTCAATTGTTGGAATTACCAGAAAATACAGTAGTCTATTCTGGACATGGTTCTATTACAAATATCAAAACAGAAAAGAACAGCAATCCCTTTTTGAGCTAAGTTACTCCGAATAGACCACCAATTCTGCTCCTTTGAGTATAGGAACTACTGGATGAATATTGGGGGTAGTACAATATACCATATCACTTTCTAAACCATAACCTGAAAGCCTTTTGTAATGCGCACCACGTTTTAAATACTCAAAATAAGCCCCGTCTGAGTCATTTGCCATTGAAATGCAGGCCGTTGCGCTATCGCAGTTAATAGTAAAAGAATCTGCTACTTTTTCAGCTACTGCGCCGGCAAAGAGCGCATCTTCAAGATTAAATCTGTCTTTCCAAGAGGCACAAGCTAGTAGTACATTTTTATTTTGTTTGCGTATAAAATCACATACAGCATCTAAGTTAGGAAAAGAGCCCGTTATGATTTCGGCAGCATTATTGATCATGTGCAATAACCGAGTACCGTTAGTTGTAGTAAGAATAAGTGTTTTACCAGCAACAAAAGTAGTTGGATATTCAGATGGCGAGTTACCATATTGTAGCCCGTCTGCAACTTTGCCATCTCTCTCTCCCGCAGTAATACTATCTGGCAATCTTCCACCCCAATCAATGCATTCTTGTACAGTTGCAACAGGTATCACCTTAAATGCCCCATTATCCAAAGCAGCAACAATAGTAGATGTAGCTCTAAAAACATCAATAATAACGGTTATAGTGTCGTTTGTTGGATACAAATGTAGTAAAGCAGGCGACAAGCAGACTTCTAATAGAGGTTTGTTCGAATTCATAAAACTAATGCGTATTATTAGCAAAAAAATAGCTTTGCAGATTTGCAAAGCTATTTTATGATTATGTTTATTAAATGCTAAGAATTAATAAACCCACATATCGTGTTCTTTGTTCATCAAATCTTCAGATACGCGTTGACCTTCATTCAAAATATCCATTTCGTTCATACCTAAATCTTTGAATCTTGCATCGAAAGGATTACTGATTTTGTAGATATAGCTAGCAAAAAAGCGACCTTCAAAATAATCATCCCAAGTCATGCGAGCCACATCGTTTTCAGGATTGAATACTTCATATTGCGCCAACATATCACGACAATCGGGGTAGTAGAGCCAAAAGAAAGGAGCTGTACCAATGTATTCGCCAGAAGAACTTTTCTTATCCAATAAAGGAGCTAAGCCGATGATACGTGTTACTTTACGTCCGAGATTACGATCAAAAATAACATCTTCCTTAATACGGAATTTATTAATATCATTAGGATTAAAATCCGTACGGGTAACTTTCATAATTTTTTCACCTGTTTCAATATCATCAATGTAAACTGTATCCGGCTTACCTACCAAAACATCCATGATTTGCTCTTTAGTGATAGGAGTAGTGAAACGTTCATCCAAAGTAGAATAAGCCATCACCTTGCCTTTTTTAACCGCATCAATCAAAATTTCGATAAAACTACCTCCACCAGTATTTTCATCACCGGGATAGATAAATGGCATGTTTTGCTTTTGACGAACATCAATCTCACGCCAAACACGCTTTTTCCACATTATATCATCTTCACGAAGTGGTTGCCAAGGCATTGCTTTGGAAATGTGTGCTACTTTATCATAGGATCCATCCGGACGAACAGAAGGTTTCCATACGTTGTTAACAGCATCAAAACTTACAGTAGATGCTTTATCCGTCATTGTTTGCGCAGTGGCAGCAACTGAACAAGAAAGAAATAAAATGGTTGCTAATTTGTATGATTTGAGGACATTCATGATCCTTAAAATTTGCTGTTTAATTAAAAATAAATCGGTATCTAAATCTTCTATTGTATTGTAATAATGATTGCATTCAATGTACGTGGCACACCATCAGGACCACGTGCTTTGATATTCTCCAAGAATATTTTATCGCCTGGTTTGCATTTAGCGATTAAATCAGAAACCTGCTTGTTAGAGGAAAACATAGGTCCAGAAACAGTAATAGGACCAACAGGATCTTGACGCTTTTGTAAATAGGTGAAATCGAAGCTAGTCACTAAAAACTTTACATTAAAATCAAAGTTTTTCATCGCAGCATTAATACCTGGATACACCTTCATACGGTTAGAGGGTTCCATAAAGCTACCACCTCTACCACCCACTTCGGCTACAGGATCAGGAATCATTTTTACACGAATTTCTTGAGAACCCACTTGTTTCAAACCTTGGTCTTTAGTACGGGCATTAATGACAGCCATTACATTACCTTGCTTCTTCAACATGATATTGTATTTTCCTAAAGCATCGCCCTTTGCAATTACGGCATCAGAACCAGGAATAGATAATTCGATATCTTCCATTGAATATCCTGCCGCAGAAACGGTAACTGGGTTAGGAACACCAATATAAAATACGTTCATTTTATCCAATTGCATAGAGGCTCCAGTAGAACCTACCATGTATTCAAATTTGTATTCTCTAGTTTCAACTTTACCACCCATATCAAGTGATATTTTTCCGCTAACAGTCTGCAAACCTTTTCCTGATGCAACACCCTCCCAATGAGCAACACCTTGTTCAATTTTAGCAATATGCCCACCGCCACCTGCAGCACTTACGGTTGGATTCAAGGTAGTTTTGTAAGCTGCCAATAAAATATCAGCTTCAATTTTTTGACCTTCAAGAAGATAATTTTGCTTAGGAATAGCCACAGCCTTAAAATCATCAAATTTAACCTCCTTCTCATGGATTTTATCAAATAACCTGTCTATAATCATCGCCTCTGAATTCTTAATATCGTTTTGGAATTTTGACATCAAAGTAACAGTCGCAATTACAGGCATATTATAAAAATTACCCATAGTCCAGTCGCCCCTAGGATTAGCATCAGAAGCCCTAGGATTTTCAATTTTTAAAGGTAATGCTTTTGCTAAACTAGAAGTTTCCGTTTCATTCAGTGATTTCAATAAGCTCGCCCTATATTCCTGTAGACGCTTCTTGATTTGCTCACCACCTTTTTCGCCTTCAACTAGCAAGTCAGTTGACGCATGTAAATCACCCTCATTATCAATCTCGCCTATAAGAGAATCTTTCCAACCTCCAGACTTTTTAATCACCTTTAATTTCCAATTTTCTAAAAATTCAACAAGATTTTTTGAGTCTTTTTGAACTTGCATAGCAGTGTTAAAAAAAGGTTCTGTTTTTTCTTTTAAAGCGGGTTCGTTCATATTATCCTTGAAAATTTGATATTTCGAGGCATTTTTATCATCAATAGATATATTGGAACTTGCAATACTTTTGTTAATTGTACGAAAAGCTGCCAAAATTTCATTGGATACATTAAGGGCCAGCAATGCTGTCAACACCAAGTACATTAGGTTGATCATTATCTGCCGGGGCTCTTTAGGTATTGACATTCTTTTATATTTTCTGGTTGTTAATAATAATTGTTTCCTTTCTTTTCAAAACTTAGAAAGCTAATTAGCGTCCTTGCATAGCAGAAAGCATGTTACCATAAATACTGTTTAGAGCAGTAAGATTTTTAGACAATGCACCCATTTGCTCTTTAGCAGAGATAGCGTCTTGAGCACTTGAGGCCATTGCATCAGAAGCACTAACCAAGTTACTATAGAATTTATTCATTGCTTTCAAGTGATTGTTAGCATCTGTCAATTCTACTTCATAAATTTGATTCAGAGAATTCAGATTGCCTGATAATACTTGAACTTGTTTGTGGAAAGTCATAGTATCGTCAGCTGCGCTATTGAAAGCAGCCATTGTACGAGAAGCACCAGAGAAAGTATCAGACATTTGACCTAAAGCTCCAGCGGCAGTACGAGCACTAGTTGAGTACTCATTGGTAGCTGCAGTAACGTCAGACATTTCTTTAATGTTATTCACTACATCTCCAAATTTTTGGAAATTTTGGTTCAACTTATTCAAGTTAGTTGGGTTAATCGCAGCTTCTTCCATCATTTTGTCAAAAGCAGCCATAGGGGACATGCTGTCTGGTGTACCCAATTTACCTTTAAAGTGTTCCTCTTCGGGACTAATATCTAAACCTGGATAAATTTTTTCCCAATAATAATCTTTATGAGGGGGCAATATACCTAACATAGCAAAGATGACTGATTCCGTAAGCATACCTATGGTAAGGAGTGGACCACCAATACCCCAGTGTTGGATTTTACCAAGAGCCCCGATAAGAACTATAGATGCACCAAAACCGATAACGAAGTTTTTGATGTATTTTCCTCTTGATGTTTCGAAAAACAATGCTAATGATTTCATATAAAAAAGTGGGTTTTCTTTGTTTGTGTTTTTTGAAAATAAATTAATTAACGTCTGTTGGTAAGTGCGGGAACTATTTGTTGGAAAATATTTCTGAATCCAATATAAGTTTTTGCTGTATCTGCATATTCATAATCACGTGTGCTTACTTGCAAGTAATATGAAACATCTCTCCAGCTTCCACCACGTACGGTTTTACGTTGCAGCCATTGAGGATCTGTGCTTTTAGCATGTGTTTCTAAATTTGGATTTACGTCTGCAACCTGATTGTAAGTGTTTCCGTAGTAAGGGCTACTAGTCCACTCAGCAACGTTTCCTGCCATATTATACAAACCATAATCGTTTGGCCAATATTTGTTTACAGGTACTGTGTATAAACCTCCGTCAGCAGCATAGTTACCTCTTTGTGGCTTAAAGTTTGCCAAATAACATCCTTTTTTATTCAAGATGTAAGGACCACCCCATGGGTATGGAGAAGCATTGCGTCCACCTCTTGCAGCCCACTCCCATTGCATTTCGTTAGGAAGCATAAACTGACCTTCAAAATATTGTTTTCTCTTGTCATGGTCTTTGCGCCATTCGTCTGTACGCCAATTAGAAAACGCATTGGCTTGTTTCCAATTAACACCTACTACAGGGTAATTGTCAAATGCTCCAAACCAATTGTATTGACGAGCAATTGGTTCGTTGTATGAATAAGTAAATTGACGCACCCAAAGGGCAGTGTCTGGATAAACTGGAATAACCGTTTCTTTGAAGAAATTTTTTGCTGGTTGACTGGGATTTTTGATATGCTCGTTATAATCGTAAGAAGTGTACTTATAAATCAATTTGCTGTTGTCAAATTCTTTTTGACCCCAACCAGTTTGATCGGCAGGTACAAACATACTAGCCAATTGTTCTTGTACATCAGCATCTTTCCAATTGATTCGCTTTGTCATATCCAAAGATTGGGTACCATCTGGATTGTCTTTCATATCACCTAATGTGGTATGTGCGATTGAATCGCGCACCCAGTTGGTAAATTGACGATATTCAGCATTTGAGATCTCAGTAGCATCCATATAGAAGCCAGTCATCTGAGTAGTACGTATTAAGGCATCATTTTTTCCTCTAACGTCTTGATCACTAGCACCCATTTTCAGAATACCCGATGGTATATAAACCATACCGACCGGCATTGGAGCTCTGTACGCCGACATGTTGGGAGTACCTACTAATTGTCCGCCACTACCCGATTGTCCGCAACTTGCAGCTAATGCAATCAATGCAACAGCGGAGATCTTCAGGGAAAGTTGTTTCATACTCATTCTTTTGTTTTTGCAATTAGGCAAATAAAGGTAAAAATTTCTGTTTGTAATCAATTGTTTTACTAAACTGGCACACAATATTTGAAGTTTTTTTGAAAAAAGCAACTGTTTTCTAAAAATTATTTTTTTGTGATGTCAAAATTTGAGCATAACTATTCACTTCATTTTCTGTTAAAGTATAGCAAAATCAGCATTTTCAGGCAATTTTTCAAGTTTCGGCAAGCAACTGTTTTTGGTACAAATAAAAATTTGTGTTTCCCTTTCGAATTGCTTTCTGAATGGCATAGTTACGAAATTTTCTTTCTTTTCAAAAAAATAAAAATAATTCGGTAAAAAATTTTTATTCAGCCGCTGTTCAATTTTTTCTGTTTGCTCTCCGGTTACGACCATCGTTTTATAACCTTTGAACATATTTAATCCCACACTATTCCAATAGGCAAACGATGTTGGGTAGCGCAATGCGTGCTGTTTCATTTGTGCCAACATCAACTCGCTTTGGGCTATCCAATCAGCATGTTCGGCAAGCATACCCAATAGATGCAAATTCCTCGCCATTACTGCATTTGAAGAGGGTGTAACCCCATCGTATGTTTCCGATTTTCGGATGGGTACTTCTTGTTGTAATACACTAGTAAAATAAAATAATGGGCTATTCTGTATTGAAAAATTTTGTTCCACATATTCTGTTAATCGAACGGCTTCAAGGAGGTATTTTTCTTCATTTAGTGTCATAGAAAGCTGAATCAAAGCTTGAATCAAATAGGCCAAATCATCCAAGTTGGCCGTAATTTTTGCAGAGCCGTTTTTCCACACATGTTTTGGTCTGTTTTCGAGCTCAAAATGCAGCAACATCCAAGCCATGTGAGACTGAGCGATGAGCGCATAATCTGTCCGATTCAAAGCAATAGAAGCTTTGCTGATAGCTGTATTCATCAAGGCATTCCAAGACAATAGTATTTTATCATCGGTGTTGGGTCGTACTCGTTTATTGCGTTCGTTTAAGAGTTTATTTTTTGCATTTTGGATGTTTGTTTTTAGAACTTCAATACTAACATTTTGCGCTAAGGCTATTTGCTCCAAAGACTTACTGCGATGTAGGATATTGGTATGTTCCCAATTGCCCAATTCCTCGACTCCGAAATATTCTGTAATGTAGTATGGAGCGTCGTCTATCATCGCAGCATTCCATTCCTCAAAAGTCCATGTATAAAATTTACCCTCCACACCCTCGCTATCGGCATCTAAGGAGCTAAAAAATCCTCCATTTTCCAACTTCATTTCTCGAAGCAAAAAATTGATGGTTTGTTCTATTATTTCTTTGTAAACTTCGCTGTGCGTTAATTGATATGCATCGCAAAGCACATTGAGCAGCATAGCATTGTCGTACAGCATTTTTTCGAAATGAGGAGCCAACCATACATCATCAACCGAATAGCGGGCAAAGCCACCTCCTATTTGGTCGTAAATGCCTCCTGCAATCATTTTGTCAAGACTAAGCAATGCTTGCTTAATGGCCCCTTCATTTTTGGTAAAATGATAGTACTCCAACAAAAATTGTATCGCCATAGTACTCGGAAATTTCGGTGATCTACCAAAGCCTCCATTTATTTTATCGGCCTGTTGCAGCATAGTACTCACTGCATTGCCAATATCTTCATGAGTCCATTCGTCCAGCTCAGTTTTGGCAGAAACTTTTGCTGCATTTTTTAAATAATCCAACATCTGATTGGCTTGTTGTAAAACCTCTTCGGGACGTTTCGTCCATAATTGATCCATCCGTTGCATCAATTGCATCCATGAGGGTCTGCCATGAGCCGGCACAGGGGGAAAATAAGTACCCCCATAAAAAGGCAATTTATCGGGCGTTACGAACACATTGAGAGGCCAACCGCCACTGCCACTAAGAGCTTGAACGGCGGTCATGTAAAAATCATCGACATCGGGGTATTCTTCCCTATCCACTTTTACATTGATAAAATGTTCGTTCATAAAAGCGGCTGTTTCTTCATCTTCAAAACTCTCATGTTCCATCACATGGCACCAATGGCAGGCAGAATAACCGATACTGACAATAAGTGGCTTATTTTCTTTTTTTGCTTGCACAAAAGCCTCTTCGCCCCAAGGAAGCCAATTCACTGGATTATGAGCATGCTGGAGCAAATAAGGGCTTTGTTCGTGTATTAATTGGTTGGGCATTTTTTTGCAATTTTTGTACTTACAAAACTCTTGCAATTCCATTAAAAACAATATCTATTTTAATTATCGTATTGGTGCGCTACAATATGGTAGAATAAAGCATGATTAATAGAAAATGGGTGCTAAAAATTCAGCACCCATTCAATATGTAGCATTAAGATTCAAGCATTAAAGCCCTCTTCCGTGGCAGTTTTTGTATTTTTTGCCACTACCACAAGGGCAATCATCATTTCTGCCAATTTTAGGCCCTGCAACTACTGGTTTTTGCTTGGGCTGTGGAATAGGTTCTTGATAATAATCGTTTTCGTTTGCAGCATAATCTTGCCCTGTAGTATCTATTTGCGATTTGTTTTCGTAATAATCGCTCATATCGGTACGTTGTGGTAATGCTGCCGCTTGCATTGGTGCTTCTTGCATCGGTATGCCCGCACGGAACAAGAACGAGATAATGTTACGATTGATTTCCAAATTCATTTGTTTGAATAAATCAGCTGCCTCGAATTTGTAAATCAATAGAGGGTCTTTCTGTTCGTAAGAGGCCATTTGCACTGAGTTGCGCAACTCATCCATACGGCGTAGATGGTCTTTCCAAGCATCATCCACCAAGGAAAGAGTAATTGATTTCTCCAATTCTTGAATCACCGTTTTAGACTCGGCAGCTATTGTATCTTCTAAATGTGCATATACTTGAATCCCTCTAATACCATCTGTAAAGGGTACTACAATATTTTCAACTTTACCTCTATTCTGCTCTAATACTTCGC
Source organism: Phycisphaerales bacterium (assembly GCA_030054025.1). Lineage (GTDB taxonomy): Bacteria > Bacteroidota > Bacteroidia > Chitinophagales > Chitinophagaceae > Rurimicrobium. Next base: position 18,978 of record JASGCQ010000024.1, read on the forward strand.
GCAATTGAGGTGTCATGTGTTCGCGGATAGCATTCGTCTTGCGGATGTAAAATTCTTTTGCCTGATGATAGAGTTTATCCCCAAAGGCTTCTCCATTTCCTTTATCCAATAACGCATCATCTATTTGTGGTTCGAAGGCAAGGTGTTTTGCCACCTCTATCTTCATAACCGCAGGGTCTTTAGACTGTACGGCTTGAGCAGCTAAATCTTGACAAACGTCAAAGATAGCATTATCAAGATCTATTGCCAAACGGTCTCCAAATAATGCGTGATTACGGAATTTATAAATCACATTTCTTTGTGCATTCATCACGTCATCATATTCCAGCAAACGCTTACGAATACCAAAGTTGTTCTCTTCCACTTTCTTTTGGGCACGTTCGATAGACTTGGAAATCATACTGTGTTGCAACACTTCGCCATCTTTATGACCCATTTTATCCATCAAAGATGCAATTCTTTCAGAACCAAACAAGCGCATCAAATCATCTTCGAGCGAAACAAAAAATTGTGAGGTTCCAGGGTCTCCTTGACGACCGGCACGACCACGCAACTGCCTATCCACACGACGACTTTCGTGGCGTTCGGTACCAATAATAGCCAAACCACCAGCAGCTTTTACGCCTTCACCCAATTTGATATCGGTACCACGGCCAGCCATATTGGTGGCAATAGTTACGGCACTCGTCAAGCCTGCTTCTGCTACAATCTGTGCTTCACTGGCATGTTGTTTTGCATTAAGTACATTGTGCTTGATTTTCTTTTGCTGTAACATACGGCTCAGCAATTCAGAAACTTCTACGGAGGTAGTTCCCACCAACACTGGACGGCCAACAGCAGTCAAGGCTTCAATTTCGTCAATGACAGCTTTATATTTTTCGCGTTTGGTTTTGTACACCAAATCTTGTTGATCTTTTCTCGAAACAGGAATATTGGTTGGGATGGTCACTACATCCAATTTGTAGATACTCCAAAACTCTCCTGCTTCTGTTTCGGCAGTTCCCGTCATACCACAAAGTTTATGATACATGCGGAAGAAATTTTGGAGCGTAATCGTTGCAAACGTTTGTGTAGCAGCTTCTACGGTCACATTTTCTTTTGCCTCGATAGCTTGGTGTAATCCATCGCTATAACGACGACCATCCAGAATACGACCAGTTTGTTCATCAACAATCTTCACCTTGCCTTCCATTACCACATACTCAATGTCCTTATCAAATAAGGTATATGCTTTGAGTAATTGCTGTAAAGAATGGATTCTATCTGCTTTAATGGCGTAATCTTGGAGCAACGCATCTTTTTGTGCCACTATTTGCTCTGCTGGCAAGCCGCTATTTTCTATAGCAGCAAGTTCAGTAGAAATTTCGGGCAATACAAAAAAGTTGGGGTCTTCTCCACTTTTAGTAATCGTCGCCAAACCTTTATCGGTAAGATCTACGCTATTATTTTTTTCGTCTATCGCAAAATACAATTCGGCATCTACCTTAGGCATATTACGGTTTTGCTCCGCAATAAAATAATGCTCCGATTTTTGTAGAATTTGTTTGTTGCCTTCTTCACTCAAAAATTTAATCAGTGCAGAATTTTTAGGCAAGCCTCTGTAGGCACGGAACAATTGTAATCCTCCACTTTCCTTATCCGTCTTACCTTCTGCTATCATTTTTTTTGCTTCGGTAAGCGACTGATTCACTACTTTCTTTTGCAACTCGAGTAGGTATTCGATGCGAGGCTTAAGTAAATGAAACTGTTGCTCGTCTCCTTTAGGCACAGGACCTGATATAATTAAAGGAGTACGTGCATCATCTATCAATACACTATCCACTTCATCCACCATTGCGAAATGATGTTTGCGTTGCACTTTTTCTTCGGGATGATGCACCATGTTGTCACGGAGATAATCAAAGCCAAATTCATTATTGGTACCGTAGGTAATATCTGCTAAATAAGCATTTCGGCGTTCGGGAGAATTGGGTTGGTGTTTGTCAATACAATCTACTGTCAAGCCCAACCATTCAAATATAGGACCATTCCATTCTTGGTCACGACGAGCCAGATAATCATTAACTGTAACCACATGCACACCCTCCCCAGCCAAAGCATTGAGGTAAGAAGGCAAAGTAGAAACCAAGGTTTTACCTTCACCAGTAGCCATTTCTGCAATTTTTCCTTGATGCAAAATGGTACCGCCAATCAACTGTACATCATAGTGAACCATGTTCCAAGAAACAGGAACACCCGCAGCAAGCCAATTGTTTTTATAAATAGCGTCGTCGCCTTCAATACGGACATAAGCTCTGTCAAGAGCTAAGTTTTTGTCTTGTTCAGTAGCTGTAGCAATTATTTCGGGGTTTTCTTTAAACCTTCTTGCAGTCTCTTTTACCACTGCAAATGCTTCCGGCAAAATTTGCTCTAAGATGACTTCTATCTGCTCATCACGTCTCTTTGTCAACTTATCAACTTCGTCATAAACTGTTTCGCGCGCTTGTACATCTTCTGCAGAAAAATCTTCTGCTTGACTTTTTTGGTCTGCAATTTCTTTGTCTACAGCAACTAAATGTTGTTTGATACGACTTCTAAATTCTATCGTTTTGGCACGAAGCTCATCATTTGTCAGCTTCTTATACTCTTCAAAAAATTTATTCGTATTCGTTACATTCGGTTGCACTTTTTTAACGTCTTTATCCGACTTACTGCCACCGAATAATTTGGAGATAATTCCGATCATTTTAATTTGTATTTTTCAATATTTTTTGCCCAGCAAAAAACGTGGTTTTAATAAATTTGAACTCTAAAAATGTTTTGCTTCAAATATTGTGCAAAAAAACAAAGACTGCCAGCCTGTCGCAAAAAGATGCCAAAGCTATGAAAAATAGGCTATTTCGGCAAAAAAATGCCGAATAATTAAACCTCTTAAAAAAAAATATTGCCAAACTATTGCGTGGCAATAAATTTTTTATGTACTTTGGGTTCGATTTTAGAAAAACGTACAACAATTATGAAAAAAACTTTCATCCTCCTTACTGCTGTTTTAGCTTCTGTGTTTGCTAACGAAGTAAAAGCTCAAGATGCAGAAAAAGAAATAGTAAAAGTATATCGTTGGTACAGCCCAATAGATGCTAGCTACCGTACAGTTGCCGAAGGCGAAAACCAAGATGGTCAAATGCTTAATTGGCACTATAAAGACAAAACTTTGATGTTCTTTGCATATCGTAATCCTGGTGCTAACCGTGTTGCAGTAAATAGTTGGTACAATCCTACTACTAAAGATTATGCAAGTATTGCGGAGGATGAATATACAGATGATCAAATGATTAAAATGGGCTATTCAGACAAACACGTTCAATTCTATGCTTCAATTCGTCGTGGGGCCAATCAAGTAGCGGTTTATCGTTGGTTTGTAAAAAAATCGAAAGATTGGGTTACAATCCCTGAAGAAGGAGATACCAATGTTTATTTCAAAAAAGGATATCGTCATAAAACATTCCAATACTATGGTATCAGCCGTGGTAGCGATGTAATGGTTTATAACCAACTATAAGAGATTGCACTTAGCGTAATAAAAAAAGAGATTGCATAGTGCAATCTCTTTTTTATGTCCATAAAGAATGTGCTTCTATAATACCTGCACAATCAAAAATTTCAGGTATTGTGTGGATGGTACATGCCACAATATAGGATGGTCAGAAGCCTGAGTTTGCCAAGTAACTTGTCTGATTTTTCGCTTCGCATCTTTTGCAGCAGCTTCAATAATTTTTAAAAACACATCCGGTGCTACTAAATTGGTGCAAGAAGCTGTAACCAAAAATCCTCCGGGCTTGGTCAATTTCATTCCACGTAGGTTGATTTCTTTATAGCCAGTAATCGCTTTGTCAATATTAGCTCTACTTTTGGTAAATGCGGGAGGGTCAAGCATCACCACATCATATTTACGCCCTTCTTTTACCCAATTTTTCAAAACGTCAAAGGCATTTACCGATTCAAATTTGCAAATAGATTCGTAGCCATTGAGCAAGGCATTTCTTCGAGCAGTATCTACTGCATTGTCCGAAATATCTAAGCCCAATACACTTTTGGCACCATATTTTGCAGCATGTAAGGAAAATGTACCCGTGTAACAAAATGCTTCAAGCACATCAGCGTCTTTACAAATATGCTGTACAGATCGGCGATTATCTTGTTGGTCAAGGAAGTAGCCAGTTTTCTGACCATTTTCTATGTCCACATGAAATTTCAATCCATTCTCGTTGAGAATAATATTGGTATCGAAGGGTGCCGAAAGAAAACCCTTAACTTGTTGCATCCCTTCTAATTCGCGAACAGGCACATCGTTGCGCTCATAAATACCTTTGGGCTTAAAAATATCGTTCAAAGCCTTAACAATAGCTCCTTTCCAACGCTCGATACCTAATGCCAATGTTTGGATAACGATATAATCGTTGAACTTATCAATAATCAAAGCTGGCAGTCCATCAGCTTCGCCAAAAATTAAGCGACAGTTTTCGACATAGCCTATCTGTTGCCGATATGCCCATGCTTCGGCGATACGGCGATGAAAGAATTGCTCGTCAATTGCTTCATTTTTATCGCGTGTAAGTAGGCGTATGCGTATTTGCGAAGCAGGGTTGACGTATCCTTTGCCCACAAAAGAACCTCCGTAAGAATAGACTTCTACTATATCTCCCGGTTCGTAATCACCATCACTATCTCCTATCTCGGTAGCGAATATCCAAGGATGTCCGAGGAGTATTCTATCACCGATTTTTTTGCGCAGAAAAAATTTTGCCATAAGGGGCAAAGATAGTTGATTATAGCATGAGGCTTATTGAAATAATTAGTTGCGATTTTTATTATGAGCAACCATTAAAACCAGAAAGACTACATCAGTGATGTAGTCTTTCTGACAAAAGCTATTCCCAGCATGTACTATAATTTCACCCTCATATTATAAAACACAAAGCTCCATATATCGGCGGCTTCGTCTATGAGTTTTGTGGTGGGCTTACCTGCACCATGTCCTGCTTTGCTGTCTATACGAATGAGTACCGGATTGTCACAGCTCTGATGGGCTTGCAAGGTTGCTGCAAACTTAAATGAGTGAGCAGGCACTACCCTATCGTCGTGGTCGGCAGTGGTGACTAATGTAGCTGGATAGCAAATACCTTTTTTGACATGATGCAAAGGGGAGTAGCGTATCAAATAATTAAATTGGTCTGCATTATCGCTGCTACCATATTCTACAGCCCAACCCCAACCTACGGTAAATTTGTGGTAGCGCAACATATCCAATACGCCTACTTGAGGAATGGCTACACCAAATAATTCGGGACGTTGGGTGAGACAAGCACCTACCAGTAAACCTCCATTAGAACCTCCACGTATCGCCAAACGTTTGGGAGCGGTATATTTTTGAGCTATCAAATATTCGGCAGCGGCAATAAAATCATCAAATACATTTTGCTTTTGGTCTAGCATTCCGCCCTTATGCCATTCTTCACCATATTCGCCACCACCACGCAAATTGGCAACGCAATAAACGCCACCATTTTCTAAGAAAACCATATTGGCAACAGAAAAAGATGGTGTCAGACTAATGTTGAATCCACCGTAACCGTATAGTAAAGTTGGATTTGTTCCGTCTAATTGAATTCCCTTCTTGTGTGTGATAAACATGGAAACTTTCGACCCATCTTTTGACGGATAAAACACTTGTTTAGTTTCGTATTCGTCGGGGTTAAATTTCACTTCTGATTTTTTGTACAACTCCGATTTGCCTGTCTTAATGTCATATCGAAAAATGGTGGGCGGATATACATAAGAGGTGAAGGTGTAAAAGAAATAATCGTCTTGCTTATACGAGCCAAAACCTGATGCAGTGCCTAATCCGGGCAATTCAATATGGCGTTCCAATGTGCCGTCTGTGTTGTACTGCACTACTTGTGTACAAGCGTTTTTAAGGTAGCTGGCAAACAGTTTTCCTCCTCCGGTGTTGATACCTTCCAATTTTTCGGTTTGTTCAGGAATAATGACTTTTGGAGTTGCTTGCAGATTTTTTGGGTCAATGAGTATCACTTTATAATTGGGTGCGCCTTCATTGGTTTGTACCAGAATTTTATCGCCAATATTATCTACAACATTGGCATTTGTTTTAAAACCAGGGATGAGTGTGATAAAATTTTTAACGGACTTGTCATTCAAATCTTTTATTTTAATTTCACTACCGTCGGTGCCTTCAGAAATACCCAAAACTAAAAAACGTTCGTCCTCGGTAAGGCTTGCGCCTACATAACGTAAGGGGTGTTCTTTGTCTTGATAAATCAATTGATCGTTGGCTTGTTGTGTTCCTATTTTGTGGTAAAATATTTTTTGAAATTCGGTCTTTGCAGAATATTTGGTGACTTCACTTTTAGGTCTTTCATAACCGCTGTAATAAAAGCCATCATCGCCTGCCCAACTAATACCGGTAAATTTTACATACTCCAATTTTTCTTTTATAAGAGTACGGGTATCAAAATCTAGGATATATATTTCTTGCCAATCGGAACCCGAGGCAGATACTGCGTAAGCAAAATATTTTTGTCCTTTAGAGAACGCAGTAGCTTGTAAGGCAACGGTTCCGTCTGAAGAAAGTTTGTTGGGATCAATCAATACTTCGGGTTTGCCATCCAGTCCTTTTTGTACAAAGAGTACCGATTGATTTTGAAGTCCGTCATTTTTATAAGTCAGAAAGTAGTCGTCCTCTTTTTGTGGGGCAGAATTTTTAGGATAATCCCATAATTCTGTCAATCTTTTTTTTATTTTGTCTCTATAAGGTATTGAAGACAAGTATTGATTTGTGGCTGCATTTTGTTCTTTTACCCATCCTTCGGTTTTTTTCGAGGTATCGTCTTCGAGCCAACGATAGGGGTCATTTATTTTTTTTCCGAAATAGTCGTCGGTATGATTTATAGTTTCGGTATGGGGGTAAGTAATTTTTTGTGCCATAAGATTGTTCGACAGTAGTATAGCAAAGCTCATAAGAGTTAATATTGCGTATTTCATTTTAAACTATTTTTATGGCACAAAGTTAATCATAGTAGTAGTTAATCATAATCCTTATTTCGATTTATAAGGTTTAGCGTTTTTATTATAAGTTGCAGGATATTTATACTACTACACTTTGTGTATCGGAAAAAATCATGAACAAACGGATTACGATTATATGTTCTTCTTATCCGCCCGAAACGGGTGCGGCCCCTACTCGTATTTTTCATTTAGCCAATATGCTACGCAACAAAGGCAATGAGGTAACAGTAATTACTTCGATGCCCAATTACCCAACAGGGAAAATTTTTACAGACTATAGAAAAAAGATAATTAGTCAAGAGCAATTGAATGGAATTCGTGTTTTCAGAACAACGCTCATTCCAACAAATTCTTCTAATAAAATTAAAAGAATCATCAGTGGTCTGAGCTATGCCAGTTCTTTTGTATGTTTAGCATTACCTAAAATCATTCGGAGTAAACCTCAGTTGCTCGTCATCAGTAGCCCGCCTTTTATAACAGGTTATTTGGGTACATTTTTAGGCAGTTTCACTCATGCTCGTGTTTTGCTCAATATAAGCGACTTGTGGCCAAGCTCGGCATTAGATTTGGGTTTTGTGCGAAAGGGCTTCTTGTATCGCATTTTACTCCGTTTGGAGCAAAAGATGTACGAAAGGAGTGATTTTTTTTCGGCACAATCTGAAGAAATTAAAAATCATCTATTGCATACTCAATGCGACAAAAATGTATTTGTCTATCGCAATTTGCAACCCAATAGTTTGTATGCAAATATGGACAGACCTGTGGGGAAAAGAAAGATTGTGTATGCTGGATTATTAGGCATTGCACAAGGTGTTTTGAACATTATTAGCAAAGTTGATTTCGGATCACTCAACACAGAATTACATATTTATGGACAGGGTTTTGAATTGGCTAAAATAAAAGAATGGATAGCAGTGCACCCTAATGCAGCTGTCTATTATCATGGTTCGGCACCTTCTCATCAAATACCAAAGATACTGAGACAATACCACGCTATGCTTATACCACTCAGCAGTGAAATTCATGGTGCGGTACCCTCCAAAATATTTAATGCTATTGCCAATGGATTGCCGATCTTGTATTGCGGTAGTGGAGAGGGGACAGAAATAATTCGACAAAATAAAATTGGTTTTGTTGCCCAGCCAGGAGATGCTATTGCACTTCAACAAAACATCGGACGTCTCATTTCATTAACAGAGGATGATTACCAATCTATGCGCAATTGTTGCATTCATCTTAGTCAAAATGAATTTGACAAAGCCAAACAAGACGGGCAATTTATATCTTTCTTGGAAGACAATCTAAAATAAGGGATACTACCGATGGTGCGGCCGGTAGATTCTATTCAAATCTGCACCACAGCCACAGCCCTTTCTTTTAGAAGACTTACAAGAATCCATGACACTTATAAGTCCAACAAAAAAGGTCAGCAAAAAAAGTTGCCTAAAAATATTGCACCGTTTCATAATTTTCTACCTTTGTAAAAATAGGAAAAAGAGGTGAACAAAAAACAGTTACGGATTTTGATTGCACCACTCGACTGGGGCTTAGGGCATGTTACCCGTTGTGTACCTGTCGTACAGCATATCTTATCGCTCGGTCATTCTGTTGTTTTTGCAGGCAATAACAGCCAACAAAATTACATTCGGTCTATATACCCTACTATCGAATATGCCGATTTAGTGGGTTATAATACGCAATATTCTAAAAGCAAAATCTGGCTAGTACCCAAAATTGTCACACAGATACCTCGTTTGAAAAAGTGTATCAAACGTGAACATCTTTGGTTGCAAAGTTTCGTAAAAACGCATCACATTGATGCTGTCATTTCAGACAATCGTTATGGTTTATATCACTCTAATATTCCTTGCATTTTTGTCACGCATCAATTACAAATACGTTCGGGATATAGCGCATTTTTGGATAAACTACTTCTAAAAATTCATTATCGATTTATAGAAAAATTCACAGGTTGTTGGGTTGTTGATATAGCTGAAGACAATGGGCTAAGCGGCTCTTTAGGGCATCCCGAAATTTTGCCCAAAATCAAAACTGAGTATATTGGTTTATTGTCGCAATGTGCCGTTATTAAAAAAGAGGCAACTCCAACTATAGAATACGATGCACTCATATTACTGTCGGGGGCTGAACCTCAAAGGAGTATTCTTGCCGATGCGCTATGGAACAAATCTATCAAATCGGACAAGCATATTGTTTTTGTAGCAGGTAGTGATACGGCAACTGTTCCCGAAAACATTCCTCCGCACATTCTGTATCGCCAAAGGTTATCTTCAGACGATTTAGTCTTGGCGATTCAAAGTGCTGGCATGGTGATTTGTCGGAGTGGTTATTCTTCTTTGATGGATTTGATAGCCCTAGATAAAAAAGCAATTTTAATTCCTACTCCTGGGCAAACCGAGCAAGAATACTTGGCATCCAAAATGAATAAGGAGAAAATTTTTATGGCTGCCCCTCGATCAAAATTCGACATACAAACTTTGCTCATCAATGCCTCGGTATTTCCTTTTTCTGCCAACAAATTCAAGGATTCGTTTGTGCGTTTCAAGCCAATTTTAGACGAATGGTTGAATGAGATAAAAAAAACTAAAACAGTTTGATGCCAAAATGAGCTTGTATCATATACTGTCGCCATACATCATTGGCATTAAGATTATTGAGACTTTGAAAATCTACTATAGCTCTTGCTCCTATATCCGCATTACCTATTCGAATTGTAGCGCCAAGTACCGCAGCGGTATTGCCTGTCTTGAACAATTCTTTAGCATCTTTTACCAATGAGTTGTAGTCACGTACAGAAACGACTCCATAGAATTGTATGCCTGTTTGCAACCACAATAAACGAGCCATCCTAAATTGCAATAATATGGGCATACAAAGCTTATTCACTCTAAATGTCCCCCCTTTTATGGAATCAGAAATGTCGTTATAATAATTATGATAAAGGGTATAAAAATCCGAACCTGTAGTATAGTCCGATTGTTCAAAAAGTGTCTCAAATTGAACACCAAAACCCAAGCCTTTCAATCCTGCAAAAGCACCTCCTACTAAATTTGATTTGATTCCATTATCCCAATTATTTCCAGATAAGTAGGAAAAATTTCCACCAAATTTTATGCCAGTATATAATTTGGGTATTATTTTGGATTTGCTAAGCAATTTTGCAGCACCCAGAGCTTGTGCATGGCAAGGCAATTGCATTATCATCAGAAAAAAAACGACAATAAATACTCGAGTCTTCAAAAAAAATGTACTGTACCTCATCAGCTTATATTTTGGGGAGGATGAATGATAAGAAACTGATTATCGAAAGGTTTAATTTTGTTTTTTATGGTATCAAAAATAGTAAATCCTTCTTGCAAATAGTAGGGTAAGAAATTTTCGACTCTTTCTTGCAAAGCACCTTTCGGCATTAACGAGTTTTTCAACTTTGCTATTTTATCTACTAGTACTTGCTCTTTTCTCTTTTCGGCTTTATACATTTTTTGCTCTAAAACCAGAATTTGTTTTTTCATTTTCGCCAATGCTGCTTCTGCCGACCTTTCCAAGCTTTTATCAATCGCTGTTGCTTGCGTAGCAATACGTTGAAAGGTTTTATCTAAGTCGGATTGGGCTTCATCCAAAGAGCATGTTACACCCTTTCTTTTCACAATAATTTTTTTAATTAAACTCTGTTCGGTTTCGAAAATATCTTCTATTTTCAAATTGAGTTGCTGAAGAATTTGCCCATCTTTTTCGGAGATGATTTGAACGGATTGTCTTAAAAAAATTACAGGATAAAAAATGTTATAGTAGTCGAAAAGTGGCTTTAGTTGAAACCAGTAGGCTAATTCTGCCCCCCCCCCAATAAAACAGATATTAGGTAAAATTTTTTCTTGGAAAAGACCACGCAAAATCACATTGGGACTGAATCTTTCAGGATGACTATCTAACTCTTGTAATAATTCATCTTTACTAAATTGAATATTGGTATTCAATACCTGCCAATGCGTTTCCTTTTGCTCTATTCGTTCACGAATATTGTCTTTAAGGTAAAAGAGATTGATGGCTCTAGGAAATGCTTGAGCTTTGTAGGCGGCTGATAATTTTTCTGATTGTGCAGTAACAATAGGTAAAGCATGGTGTTCCAACAGATCATCTTTCATCACCGATAAAAACATTTTTTTCATTTCTGCATCATCGGGATTCACAATCACTAATCCGTATTGTCCAAATAATTGATTGACTAAAAATTGTGTTGCTTCGGCAATAGTATTGTGGTTTAAATAAGCTTCTGTGAGCAATTCTTTCAGATTGTCGCAGTGCAATCCCGGAGGTCCTATACGGCGAAAAAGCTCATTTAACAGTGGTTTTAAGCTTTTGGTATTCATTCTGCCTACTGCTCCTGTTTGCCCATCGGCATCCCACCTGTATTTATTTGCCTCAAAGTTAAATTGTCCTAATTCATCTAAATCATTATCCTCACTCCCCATGTAATACACGGGAACAAACTGTTGATTCGGATACAATTTATTCAACTGCTCTGCCATAGCTATGGCATGTAAAATTTTATAAAAAAAATACAAATAGCCTGTCAGTAAATTGGGCTGGTGGGCTGTACAAATAGTAAATGTATGAGAATGATGTAATGATTCAATATTCTCTCTAACAGAAGGATTTGTATTGAGTGGTTTATATTGTCGGAGCAATACATTGACCAACATGGTTCTATCAACAGTATATTTCTTTCTATCCTCAATAGCAGCTTCAACGCCTGTAACATCTGCGGTGTACTGAAAAAAATCTTTTAGATTTGACTCAACAGCAACATAATCATTGACTAAGGCAGAAAATGATTGGGTTTGCGCATAACTGATATGACTATACTCTGAATACAATTGCTTTGGATAGTTTTATTATAGACAAAGGTAGTGTAGTTGTAATTTTTAATAATCAAAAGAATCTATGAGCCTTATGTTCATTAGACCTCTAACCTAAATAAAAGATAAGTACCTTTGACTTCCTATATGAGA
>JASGCQ010000111.1 GCA_030054025.1 Phycisphaerales bacterium
TAATCTCATACCGCTAAGGTAAGTAATTTTGTTTACAATTACGGACAGTCATTATATTTTTTCTTCTCACCATTTCTGTAAATCTGTATCGTTATGGGTTGTTTGCCTTTTCTAGATATTACGCAAGGCATCTCGAAGTTATAGATATTGCCGATTTTTATCTGCAAATGGATGGGTAAATATCGCTTCTATCTGTGGTTCAACATGCCACTTTGCGAAGATATTTTATGTTGTTGGTATGCTTGCCGCACATTACCAACTCTACATAGCAACAAGGGCGGAAACAAGATATACAACCCCAGTTTGCTTTTGGGTGAAATTGACGTTTTGTGCCATAACTTTTGATAGTACCTACTGCATACTCTGCACCACCATTTCGGCAATGTCGAGTACTTGTACATTGTCTTCTTGTCCCTTATTTTTTACGCCATCCATAAGCATCGTGGTGCAGAAAGGGCAATTAGCAGCTATCACCGAAGCAGCTGTATTCACTGCTTCTTCCGATCGTTCGAAGTTGATACGTGTTGTACCCGGTTCATCTTCTTTAAACATCTGCCCACCACCGGCACCGCAGCAAAGACCATTTGTTTTGCAGCGTTTCATTTCTACCAATTCTACATCCAAGGCTTCCAATACCTCACGGGGAGCTTCATACACGCCATTAGCACGTCCGAGGTAGCAACTATCGTGGTAAGTGATTTTTTTACCTTTAAAAGCACCGCCCTCTTTCATCACAATTTTACCTTCGCCAATGAGTTGATTGATAAAAGTCGTATGATGAATGATTTCGTAAGTACCACCCAAGGTAGGGTATTCATTTTTGAATACATTGAAGCAATGGGGACAAGCGGTTACTATTTTTTTGATGCCATAGCCATTCAATACTTGGATATTGTTGTAAGCCATCATCTGAAACAAAAATTCGTTGCCCGAGCGGCGTGCAGGGTCTCCAGTACACATTTCTTCTTTGCCCAAAATAGCAAAACTCACCCCTACTTTATCCAAAATAGTGGCAAAAGCTTTGGTTATTTTTTGCGCTCTTTGGTCGAAACTACCTGCGCATCCTACCCAAAACAATACTTCTGGCTGTGTTCCTTCGGCCATATATTCGGCCATTGATTTTATATGCATTGTCAATTTTATCTTTAAAATTTATTTAATTCAATCTCACACCATTCTGGTAAATCTCTTTGCTGATTAGCTTGCCTGAACTATCATAGTTTTCTAAAACGCCATTCAAGTTACCCATAATAAAACTACAATACAGTTTGATTTTACCATTTTCATAAAATTTCCTGTAAGTTCCATTTGCTTTCCCATTTTTGAAGGAGGTTTGATTCTTTAGCTTTCCATCAGGATAATAATCAATAGCATCGCCATCTGGCAAATCATTTTTGTATTGCCTTAACGAACTTTTTAAGCCATTTTCAAAATATTCAACATAATCATCAAAAGCTTTGCCAGCTTTATAATCGCATTCAGATTTTATCTTACCATCATCAAAATACTTTTTAATCTTTCCGTTATATTCTCCATTTTCTATTTCCGCATCAAAGACTAATATTCCATTTTCATTCCACATTTTTGTGGATAATACGGAATCGTCATAACCCGTACTAAAATAAATACGCTTAGGTTTTCCATTATCATAATTTTCTGTACACCAACCAACCCCATTTGTATAGTCATGTTGAAAAGAAATTTGTCCATCTCTTAAATATCCAATCCATTTTTCTCTTCTATTATTTGCAATTATACCTTCACCGCTCAATTCTCCTGTGTTAAAATAAATTTTTAATAGACCGTTTTTATAATAATAGTAAGCATTGTTTCCTTCAATATTTGAATTAAATCCATGGCATTTGCCAGAGGTATCATAAAAAAAATAGTATCAATATCCACGCCATTCTTCAAACCTCCCTTTGAATACACATTACCATTAAAGTAAAATTTTGTGTACTTCCCATCTTTCACAGTTGTTTGGTCGCCACTTTTTATCCATTCCCCTTTGCCTGTATGTTCATCTACCCACCATACCCAATCTGCATTTCGCTTACTTGCATCATTTCCTGATTCGGCGTTGCAACCAATCAACAAAATCAACATAAAAATCAACAGATTATTCAAACATTAAGCATTAAACATTCAACACTCCTAAGCCATTTCCTCCACCCACTTATCACGCTCATCGGGGCTCATCTTCCAAGGTGCCATATTGTTTTCGATATTGCTAAACATCATGTTCCACTCTTGCGGGCTGTTGCTTTCTTCCATCACCAAATAACGGCGCAATTCTACAATAATGTCTAATGGGCTAATGCTTACGGGGCAGGCTTCTACACAAGCATTACAAGTGGTACAAGCACGCAATTCTTCGGTAGTGATATAGTCGTGTACCAATGTTTTACCATCGTCTACAAAACTGCCATTCGCATCAATATTTTTACCCACAGCTTCTAATCGGTCGCGGGTATCCATCATAATTTTTCGTGGCGACAATTTTTTGCCCGTAATATTGGCGGGACAAGAATCGGTACAACGACCACATTCTGTACAGGAATAGGCATCCATCAAATTTTTCCAACTCAAGTCCATCACATCTTTGGCTCCAAATTTTTGCGGCGCAGCATTAGGGTCAATATCTGTAGGGGCTTTATCGGGCTCCATCATATACAACACTTCGTTTTGGATAGAAGGCATATTGTTCATTTCGCCAGCAGGCACTAAGGGTGCATAATAGGCATTAGGGAAGGCTAATACAATATGTAAATGTTTGGAATAAGGCAGATAATTCAAGAAAGCCAACACACCAATGATATGCAACCACCAAGCACTACGCTCTATCGCAATTAATGCCCCTTCGCTCACACCACTAAATAAGGGAGCAATCATTCCCGAAATCCAATAAGAACCAGTATTGGTATAATGCTCCGAACCCATTAATTGCAACTGACTATCGCTAGCGTTCAGTATCAGCAAGAGCGACATCAATACAATCTCTGTTGTCAAAATTAGATTGGCATCGCTTTTAGGAAATCCGTTCAATTCCGCCATATTCAAGCGTTTTACTTTAGTTATATTTCTGCGGATTAAAAACACCGCGCAAGCAATTAATACGGTAGCTGCCAAAAACTCAAAACAACCTATCAGTATTGGATATAAACTACCCAGTAAGGGTGCGAATAAACGATGCCTGCCTAAAATACCATCCAGAATTATCTCCAACATTTCTACATTGATGATAACGAAACCTGCGTACACAAAAAAATGCAATACTGCAGGGGTCATTTTTTTGAACATTTTTTTTTGACCCAAAGCGAGTAGCAAAACATTGCGCCAACGAGTCGCATTATCACCACCAAAAGATTTTGCTTTGCCTAAAAAAATATTCCGACGAATGCTCTTTATTTTTTTATAGAAAAGAAATGTGGCTGCGCCTAAAATGAATAAGAAAAAAATTTGTTGCAGTAAGTGCATTCAATTTATGATTTAAATAGACAATAAATGCCTCAAAGAAAAGGCAATTCAATAGAATTTTACAACGAAAGTAATTCCTTTTTTCAGAAAAGATAAACGCCTATAAAATCTTTTCGAATGGCTATTTTTTTTTGAATTTACGATTCTTCCTTAGGGCATTTCATTTTTCTTGCTATATTTGATAAAAATGATTTTGATATGGCGAAGAATGCCCTTAGATGTGGACTCTTTTTTTTATTGCTTGCTTTAACGATTAACCCTAAAGCACTAATGGCACAAACAGATAAAGAATCTGATTGGGTCTTATTGCACAAAATGGAAGACTCGCTTGTACGTTCGGCAGATTCTATGTTTTATACGCCCATCCCCGATTTTCGCACCGAGTATTGCGAAAAATTTGTAAAGCAACTTATCCGAACGCTCAAAATCCCCGGTTCGTACAAATATCCTTTCGATAGCTTAGGTAAGATTGTCAATATCATATATCCCGAAGACAAATCGTTTAAAATATTCAATTGGCCAATTGCCTATACCGATGTACGCCTACGTTATTACGCAGCGATTCAAATGAATGAGGAAAACCTAAAACTCTACCCCTTATATGACAATTCTGAACTTTTGACCAAAATAGATGAAGATAAAATACTTGGTGCTAAAGAATGGATTGGGGGACTTATTTATAACATAATTACAAAAAAAATAGAGGATGAAAATATCTATTGCTTATTAGGCATCAATGACGGTAACCCCATTAGTACAAAAAAATTCATAGACCCGATGCGTTTTACAAAAGACGGGCCAAGTTTTGGAGCCCCCCTTTTTGCTATAGGCTCTACTAAAAATCCTAGCCAAGGAGTGAACAGATTTATACTTGAATATAAAAAGGAAGTAAGTGTAGGCATGAATTGGGACGAAGAGCATAAAGCTATTTTGTTTGATGACATTGCTTCTCAAGTCAATGATCCAAATAGAAAATATACCTTCATACCTACTGGCCAATACAATGGATTAATATGGGGTAAAGGGCAATGGAAATTTGTTGCTAACCTAATACCTGTTAAAGAATTGAAAGACGGAGAGGCACCTGCTGGTGAAAAATAAAATTGATGGCCAAAGGCTTTACTGGTAAGGGTTTTGGTACAAAAAATGTTTTAAAAAATAATGGTATTTTGATTGTTTATTTTAGATAAGAATTGTATCTTAGCGTAGTAAAAAAGAAAGCGGCGTCACCCGTCCTTTTTATTATTCACGATAGCAACCAAGTGCTGCGCCCCCGCGAGATAGCCAGTAGCATAATGAGTATAGAAGGCACTTATGTATTAGACTTTACCCCTACTACCAGCACTGTGTATCTAAAGCTAGCCTACCATGCCACTGGGCAAGATGGCACTACGTCTGCCAGTGCAGGAGCAGGCGGAACGGGCAGCAGCCCTACGGGCCGAGGTTTTAGCAAAATAATATTTACAGGGCATATAGGCACCGAAGAAAAAATTACCCGCTGGCGCCTAGTTAAACTTGTGAAAAACCCTAACGATTATTACCGTTTTGGGTTTAATGGGCAAGAAAAGGTAAACGAAGTAAACGGCATCGGCAACCACAATACTGCACTGTTTTGGGAGTATGATACTAGGCTGGGTAGAAGGTGGAATGTTGACCCTAAAGCAGCCGATGCACCGGGTTGGTCACCTTACCGAGCTTTCTTTAATAATCCTATACGATATATTGACCCTGACGGTCAGTTTGAGGTTGAAGGTGATTTTTATGACAGGCAAGGCAATTATCTTGGTACTGATGGAAATGATGATGGAAAGGTTTATTTAATGAACGAAGGAATGAGACCAAAACTAGAAAACAAAGCAGTGAATTGGGGAGGCACACTTTCAGAAACTCATTCTAAAAATTTACAAGACAACTCAAGTGAAGTTGGTGGCTTGATTATACAAAATCGTATTGAAGAAGGTTCTGATTATACCATTAGTGAATTTAAAACAGTAGGTGGAGATAAAAACGTAACAGGTTTTGTTCTTGAGCCAGGCGGCTCATCAACTACACAAAGTGGACAAGATAAACGAATACCAGAGGGAGTTTATAATGTAGATAATTATTCAAGTGCAAAATATCCTGACAATTTTCTATTATCAAATAAAGACGTTTCTAAAGACCGAAAAATACTTTATCATAGTGGGAATAATGGGGCTAATACCGAAGGATGTAATATGCCAGGAACTACCAAAGACTCAAAGGCAGGTACAGTTGGCGGGAGTAAGCCTAAAATGCAAGAATTAAGAACGTTTATTAAGAACGAAGGTGCGTCCAATGTAAAGACTATAATTAACAACAATATACCAGCAAAAAAATGATACGATTATTATTTATATGTATAGTTTCAATATCTTTCCTTTTTTTATCTTGTAATGCAAACGAGAGAAGAAATCAAAGTTTAACTACCACCGAAAATAACAGTATTGATAATACAAGAATAGAACAATTGAAAAATGCTTTCGAGAAACGAGATTATAAATCTTTTTTTAAGTTGTTTCCTAACACATACAATGAGTTGTTAGATTTTTATGGATATAGTGATAGTTTGGGGGAACGACCTTTGTACTCTTTGTATGAAGAGCATATTAAATACTTGTTTCAATATGAAAACATCATCAGCTCTGAAATTTTTACAGAAAAAATATACTCAATTGCAGTTAATGGTTTATGGGAAGCAGATGCAGTAGGGTTATTTCAAGTGAATTTATCTCAATTAATAATTAATAAAATGACTGTCCGTAATTGTAAACAAAATTACTTACCTTAGCGGTATGAGATTAT
>JASGCQ010000025.1 GCA_030054025.1 Phycisphaerales bacterium
CAATTGTATTCGTTAAGCTCGCAATTTACCAATTTAATTTTGCTATTTGTTGAAATGACTGTCTGTTTAGGGTTGCCCTACGCTTATGACTAACGCTAGGGCTTGGCGTTGTTGAGGCATTCGAGTTCCGTCCGCTCGGAACTGCTGTTGATTTTTGTTTTAAAATGTTTGCCAACACAAAAGTACGCACACCTTTTATATATACAAATAATATAGTTGCTTTATTTCCAACACTTCTCAATTCGTATTTTGAAATATCCAATTCGCCTTTCAATATATTTCATCCAATCAAAAACTAGATTATATCGCCCTAGCAACTGTAACGAATAAACCTGATGTATAGCAGCACAATCTTTCAATTTGGCGGTAGATAATACGTATGATTTAAAAGATTATTTTTTGAGTGCCCATCAATTTACATATCCCCTATCGGGAAAAACAGGAAAAACAACAGGCAAAGAATTGAATTGCAAGGTTACCGTGCAAGACATTTTGGTAGCAGGTTTATAGTTTACAAATCTATTCTCCTTATTTAAGGCGTACTGCAAACTGATTTGTAGTATGTTTTCCTTTTTAGAGTAAACTCAATATTTTTTGAGTAAAAATCTCCCAACTATATTTTCTTTTTTCACTTTGGATATCTGACGTGAAATTAGGTAGTGCATGAGGTGCATAAAATTGCAGTATGCCGTCAGCTATTGCATCGGGATTGGGTGCGACAACGAAACCCACTTTCCCGTCGGGTACATTTTCTGCAAGTCCGCCAACATTGGTTACTATCATTGGCTTTTCAAAATGGTAGGCTATTTGTGTGATACCACTTTGGGTAGCTGTTTTGTAGGGCTGCACTACTAAGTCTGCCGCACAAAAATAGTTGCGCACCTCGCTATTGGGTATGAATTGGGTAAACAATTCCACTTTTTCTTCCAGTTGATATCGATGAATTAACTCAGTATAAATAGCTTCGTCACTATAAAATTCACCCGCTATAATGAGTTTGATATTTTGTTGTTTAATGTCAGGGTGCTTCATTGCCTCGAGCAACCAGTCGAGCCCTTTATATTTTCTGATGAATCCAAAAAAGAGGATATAACGTTTATCGGCATCTAGTCCCAATTTTTGAGCGGCTTCGGCTTTGCTGATGGCAGAGCCATAATTGTCATACAGAGGGTGTGGTGTGTATAGCGCAGGCTTGTTGCTCAATGTCTTTAAATCTTTTAATACCTCTTGACTCATGGTTACAAAAGCATCAATCGGCTTTAAAAAATATTTTGTGAAAATAGTATCTCCTATTCTTTTTTCATGCGGAATAACATTGTCTAAAATACTAATCACTTTAGTGATTTTATTCCGTTTTGCAATTCGAAGTATTGTACCAAAGCAAGGTCCCATAAAGGGTATCCAAAACTTCACCAAAATCAAATCAGGTTTTTCTTTTTGGAGCATCAATCCCACTTTTATCCAATTAAAAGGATTGATGGAGTTGACAACTGTTTTAATCAGTAAATTTTCAGAAGCCGCATCCTCGCTCAATTGGGTTTTTCCTGGAAATAAAAAAGAAGGGTATTGCAATGAAAAAGAATAGATAGCAACCGAATGTCCTTGCGATTGAAATTCTGCGCAAAGTCTTTCATTGAATGAAGCCAAGCCGCCCCGCAAGGGATGAGCTGTTCCCAGCATTATTATTTTCATGCGCTTAAATCAAATGCTTGTTGTTATCAGGATTAAAATCTATTTGAGCTTTTTCAAAATCTTTTGGAACACCGATGTCTATAAAATAGGCTTCGGACTCAAAACCGTAAAATTGTTTATCGGCAACGTACTGTTCTAAATATTCTTTTTCGAAAGAGTATTTTTCGGGTAAAACTCTTGAAGAAAATTTCAAGCGATTAATGATATAAATACCTCCATTGATAGTACCCGAATCGTAATACTTTTTTTCTTCAAAAGAAATAATTAATTGATCTTCATTTGTGCTTACAACACCATAGCGTTCGAAATGGCGCAACGATTTCAATGCGAGTGTTGTTTCGGCATTGACCTGTTGATGAAACGATAGCATTTCTTCTAAAGCGACAGAAAACATGGTGTCGCCATTTAAAACGAAAATATCAGTTTCGATAGCTTTTGACATTGCGAATTGAATGCCGCCACCGGTACCTAATGGTTCTAATTCTATAACGGTATCAATTTCGAAATTCCATTGCGTTTGTTCCAACCACGCTAATACATACTCGTGTTTAAAGCCTAAAGAGAGCACGACACGCGTACAGCCTTGTACAGATAAGTATTGAAACAAATGAAATAAAAATGGCTTGCCAGCTACAACAGCCATACATTTTGGCATTGCACCAATAACACCCTGTAATCGAGTGCCTAATCCTCCAGCTAATACGATACACTCCAATGGTACTGATTTAAAAGTTTTTGAAAGGCTCTTAAAACTTTAGGGCAGAATATTCTTTTTCAACAATCAGATGAAGTTGCGAATATTACTGTGTTTAATAAAATTAATTCAAAAAATTATGCAGCGAAATATTTTTCTATTTGCGTCCTACACTTTTCTGCTGCATACTGCTCTTTGTTGGCATACCACTCTGCAGTCCAACGAATAGCCATTTCCGCATTGAGTCTTGGTTGCCAAGCTAATAATTGTTTCGCCTTAGTGCTGTCCAAGATCAACAACTTTGCCTCGTGAACAGCATTTTGAATTTCAGCTTTTTGATAAGCGTCTGGTTTATTAAACACCGATAAGAAAATTTGAGTCAATTCTTCTACCGTTTTCTCATCGCTAATCTCTGGACCAAAATTAAATGCTGTGCTTAATGCTCTTGGTTCTTCGATCATTTTTGCTGCCAACAAAAGGTAAGCGCCTAGAGGTTCAAGAACATGTTGCCAAGGTCTCACCGAAGATGGGTTTCTCAGTTGTACACGGCCTCCAAATTCAAGTGCGCGAACAATATCAGGAACAATTCTGTCTAAAGAACGATCGCCACCACCTATAACATTTCCGGCACGAACAGAGGCAATTGCTTTCTGATGTTGTGTGTACTTATCAGGATTAAAAAATGATTGTCTGTAAGACGAAATAATGATTTCGGCAGCAGCCTTACTTGCCGAATAGGGATCGTAACCGCCTAATTTATCTTCTTCATGAAATGCTTGACCACGTTCGGGATTTTCATAAACCTTGTCTGTGGTAATCATCACTCCTACACAAGCTTTAGGTAATGTTTTTATGGCTTCTAAAACATGCGCTGTACCCATTGCATTCACGGCAAAAGTATCAACAGGAAATTCGTAGCTAGGGCGTACTAATGCTTGTGCTGCCAAATGAAATACGAAATCTGGTTCGAAACGAACTAATTCGCCTTGTAGGGTACTCAAATCGCGGATGTCTGCTATTACAGATGAGTAACAAAAAACATCACCATTGATTTCGCTGTATAAATCATTAGCGTTTTCTGAAGCCAAGGAATACCCTTTTACGTCGGCACCTAGGCTATGAAGAATTTGTAATAGCCAAGCCCCTTTGAATCCAGTGTGTCCAGTAAGGAATACTCTTTTGCCCTCAAAGGTTTTTTTTAATAGTGTAATCATTTAAGCTGTTGTTTCTAATGAGAGGGATTACCAATTTTTCCAAGCAGGATTGTTTTGCCACATTTCTTCTAATTCTTCGCGTTCGCGAATAGTATCCATACATTTCCAAAATCCATGGTGGCGAAAAGCTGCTATTTGTCCATCTTTTGCCAAGTCATTCATCGGCTGACGCTCCCACATCACACCATCTGCGTCATCATGTAAATATTGTTTTATAGAAGGCTCAATCACAAAAAATCCTCCATTAATCCAAGTGCCGCTATCGGCAGGTTTTTCTTCAAAACCATTGATAGTACCACTTTCTTCCATATTAATTACCCCGAAACGACTATTGGCTTGAATGGCAGTCATAGTGCAAATTTTTCCTGTTGACTGGTGAAAGTCAACCAATTTGTGCATATCAACATTGCACAAACCATCTCCATAAGTCAACATAAAAGTTTCATTGCCGATATAGGGGAGCACTCTTTTCAGTCGTCCAGCGGTCATTGTATCCAATCCTGTTTCAATCAATGATATTTTGAATGGTTCGGCAAATTTTTGGTGTACTTCTACTGAGTTATTGGATAAATCAACCGTAACATCAGCGTTGTGTATAAAGTAGTTAATGAAATATTCTTTGATTACAGAGCCCTTGTAGCCCAAGCAAATAATGAATTCGGTATGGCCGAAAGCAGCATAGCTCTTCATAATATGCCACAGTATGGGTTTGCCGCCAATCTCAATCATAGGTTTGGGGCGTAGTGCCGATTCTTCTGAAATGCGCGTTCCACGACCGCCAGCAAATAGTACAACTTTCATTTGAAGTAATTTCTTTGGTTTAAAAATTGTTGCTTAATGTGTAAATCTTAAATCTTTTTGCAAAGGCTGTGGTAAGGAGGGCAATAAATTTCGAGGTAATAAAAATGAAGTCAATTCTGCCATTTCTTTAAAAATGTAATGACTGTCAGCAGCGGACTTTAGATAATCGGCACCTGTACTACCTCCTGTTCCTACTCTTTTCCCAATCGTTCTTTGTACCATGTGGATGTGTCTGTGCCGCCACATAGAGAGTAATTGATCAATTTCTAATAAAGAACTTACTAATTCGAAAGGTAAATGCAGCATGGGATAATCTCTGTAGAGCATGATGAATAAGGCACTTCGATTGGCGACCATACTAAAGCTTCTGTCTTTGGGATACTCTTCAGGATTAATAAATAGCTTATTGAATGTAGTTATGTTTCCTTTTTCATGTTCGTTTAGGCTTTCGGCATAGGCAATACTATATATATCCCAAAAGGATTCTACGCCTAATTCTTGCCAGTATTTTTTATCTTCGGTAAAAGGCATCCGCTCCAACCAGCGATTAATTAATACTAACAGTGATTCATCACTTTCTGCCTGTTTTACTTGTTCAATGTCTTTGGTATTCAGTTGCGATAAATAATAGGATTTGCCAAAACGATTGTCATAAGCTAAGCCTAGTTTGGCTTCAATTATTTTGAACTGAATACTTTGAAAACCCGACGCAGGACGCAATAAATCACGGAAATCCAAAAAGTCTAGTGGTGTCATTGTTTCTATAATAGACATCTTGTGAACGCAAAGTTCCAATATTTTACACACACGTTTGATGCGGTGTACAGCATTAAATATATCAGGAGAATTATTCGGAATTTCTGATTGTCGGAAAATGTTAGCTACAATATCAATTTCGTGCAATACCAATTTGAACCACAATTCATAAGATTGGTGAATGATGATAAAAAGCATTTCGTCATCTGCTTTGATACCTGCTTTGCTACTCTCTAGAATTTGAGCGTTTAATATTTTTTCTAATTGTAGGTATTCGCTGTAGTAAACAGGTGTTTTTTCTTTTGAGGACATTATGAAATATTTAAGGGTGCTTTGTATTGAAGCAAATGTAGGCTACTCAAGTAAAATTTTTGCAAAATCATCAAAAAAAAGAACGCTTTCAATAAATTTTATTAAAAGCGTTTTCTGGACCAATTTTGTAAGCGTCTTAGAATAATTTTCTAAGTACATTCTGAATGACATGGGGCTTGCCCAATGTATAAAAGTGTAAAATGGGTACTTCATTTTTTAATAGATCTTTACACTGTTGTAGCAGCCATTCCTCGCCTATTTGTTCGCAAGCCTCATCTGTTTTGGCTTTTAACATTTCGGCCGTCAGTTCAACAGGAATATCCACATTGAAAATGCTAGGTAGTACACTAAGCTGCCTTTTAGTCGTGATAGGTTTTAAGCCTGGAATGATAGGTACAGTAATATTTTGTTCTTTACATTTTTGCAAATAATTGTAGTAATGTGCATTTTGAAAAAACATTTGAGTAGTTACATATTCAGCCCCTAAATCAATTTTTCTCTTCAAAAAATAAATGTCTGTTTCTAAGTTGGGTGCCTCAATATGTTTTTCGGGATAGCCCGCTACACCTACACAAAAGTCACTTTTGAGACCATCAATAATGTCCGCTTCTTGGTACTGCCCCTTGTTCATTTCCATGATTTGTTCAACCAAATCCTCCGCATAACGATGACCATGAGGATGAGCACTAAAAAACTTTTCGTTTGCAGCGGCATCTCCTCTCAGAGCCAGTACATTGCTGACCCCCAAATAATGCAGGTCAATTAAGGCATTTTCGGTTTCTTCTTTGCTAAAGCCACCACAAATCATGTGAGGAACCGCATCTACACTATATCTATTGATAATGGCAGCACAAATACCCACAGTTCCAGGTCTTTTACGAATTTCTACCCTTTCAAAATTTCCATCATTGCGCTTCTTGAATACTTGTTCTGCCCTGTGATAGGTAACATTCACAAACGCAGGTTTGAATTCTATAAAAGTATCCAAAACTTTAAAAATAGAATCAATGCCCTTCCCTTTGGCAGGGGGCAATATTTCTAATGAGATAATCGGTTTTGTAGCTTGATTAATATGTTCTGTAACTTTCATTTGCTGGTTATTCTGATAAAACAGTGTGTAAAAATAATCGTTAAAAGCCAATAAGCACAAATCAAACGAATATATTCTTAAAGTTGAAACGTTGAATTCATGTACTTTTGCCTTCTGTTTTTAAGAAATATACTGTGCGTTCAACACCTATTATAGCCGTAGTGCTTGCCATCCTCTTATTAGGAGGAATATATCGTTTTGCTAATACTACACCCCAAAAATCAAAGTTAGAATCTGGGAAAGGCCTTATAAGTGGGGCTCAGATGTCCAATCCTGTATTAAGCATTGATGTGGATTCTTTTATCGTTGCTACTAAAAAATTATTGCCGCAGCATGCTTTGGGTGAAATTCAAGCGGTTGATAAACAGTTGTTAGGAGTAAGTGATTCTCTAAAAATGCTTCCTTTTTTTGAGCAATATGCTCAAATATGGAAGGAGCATAAACAACCTGTTGTTGCCGCCCACTATTATTCTTTGGTAGCAAAATTGGAAAATTCCGAAAAAAAGCTCACCTTCGCCGCCCAATTGTTTTTGAATCTCGCTAGAAATGAGCATTCAGAGTCCTTACAAAAATGGGAGGCGGCTAATGCTATTGGCTGTTTTGAGAAGAGTTTACGACTTAATTCTAACAACGATAGTACGAGATTAAGTTTGGCCGAGTGTTATTTTGGTACGGGAGAGGCAATGAAAGGAGTAGCTTTGGTAAAAGAAATTACAGCTAAAAGTCCTGAAAACAAGGCAGCCAATATGCTGCTCGGACAACAAGGCTTGATTTCAGGTCAGTTTGCTAAGGCACAGTTGCGCTTTGAGACTGTTTTGAAAAATGAACCTAAAAATTTGGAAGCAATGCTTGGATTGGCAGAAGCATACAAAGGATTAGGAGAGAAAAAAAAGGCGATTGCGCTTTTAGAAAATTGCAAAAAACAAATCACTAACCCAGCTTTTGCTAAGGATATTGATGAATACATAAAGACTATTAACTAACAATTAAATCATTTAGATCATGCCTTGTGGTAAAAAAAGAAAACGTCATAAAATTGCAACACACAAACGCAAAAAACGTTTAAGAAAAAACCGTCATAAAAAAAATAAATAGAGTTACATCAACTCTTTTTCGCAAGAGCTTACCCAAGCTGCTTTTAATTTTTTATATTCATAAAATGACAATTCCCTTATGTCCTGTGTGCCGCTACTGAGGTATATGGAACATAAGGGCAATGTCTTTTGGAGATTTCAAATTTTAATTTTCTGCGAAAATGTTTTTCATTTTAATTAATAGGACGGTAGCATGAACAAAGAACTTATTATCAAGGCTTCGGGCGATATGGTGGAAATCGCACTGCTCGAAGACAAGAAATTAGTAGAACTTCACTACGAACAAGGTCAGGACGATTTTGCAGTTGGAGATTTATATTTAGGGAAGATAAAAAAATTAATGCCCGGTCTTAATGCGGCATTTGTGGATGTCGGATACGAGAAAGACGCTTTCTTACACTATACCGATTTAAGCCCCCATTTCAATTCCTTAGTCAAATTTTCCAGACAGTCAATAGAGGGCAACCGAACTTGGGGCGATGATTTTACTAAATTTAAAATAGAACCTGTCATTCAAAAAGCAGGTAAAATTACTGAGGTTATCAACCAAAAACCAGAAGTCATTGTTCAAATTCTTAAAGAACCAATTTCTGCAAAAGGACCTCGGCTCAGTTGTGAAATTTCTTTACCAGGACGATTTTTAGTACTCACTCCATTCAACGATGTAGTATCTGTATCTCGTAAAATTCATTCTGCCGAGGAGCGTAAGCGCCTTCAAAAAATTGTAGAAGCAGTGAAGCCCAAAAAATTCGGGATGATTGTTCGTACTGCGGCCGAAGGTAAAGGTACTGAAGAGCTTCATGCCGATGTGTATGAACTGATAAAGATGTGGGATACCATCCAAATCAATTTGAAAGGTGCGAAAGCACCTCAAAAGATATTGGGTGAGCAAACCAAAACGACATCTATACTACGCGATTTACTCAATGAGAGTTTTCAGAGAGTGGTATCCAATGACAAGCGGATTGCCGATGATGCTCGTGAATACATTACTCGAGTTGCTCCTGAAAAAGCAGAAATCGTATCCTACCACAATACGAGTATGGATATATTTGAACAATATGGGGTCAATAAACAAATAAAGTCTTCTTTTGGTCAGACTGTTAGTATGGGGAGTGGTTCTTACTTAATCATACAGCATACGGAAGCATTGCATGTAATAGATGTCAACAGCGGCACACGTAGTGCCGATGCAGGTCAGGAGCAAAACGCTTTAGCGACTAATATAGAAGCCGTGAGTGAAATTGCACGTCAGATGCGTTTGCGCGATTTGGGTGGTATTATCATTGTTGATTTTATAGACATGAAATTGCCCGACAATAAAAGGCAAGTTTTGGATGCGATGGAAACAGCGATGGGCAACGATAGAGCAAGACACACTATATTGTCCATATCCAAATTTGGCTTGATGCAGATTACGCGCCAAAGATTAAGACCAGAGCTCAACATCAACACATCCGAAGAATGCCCTACTTGTAAAGGAACGGGTAAAATAGGGTCAACAATGCTTTTGTCGGATAATATCGAACGTGATTTGAGTTATTTGGTCGATCAGGGACATCGAGCATTAACACTCAAAGTACATCCTATTGTGGAGGCATACCTTACTAAAGGTATCTTGTTCTCATCGCTTCGTTCTAAATGGAGTCGTAAGCACAAGACTAAACTCCAAATAGTAGCTGATAACAGCTTTCCACTGACTCAGTACTGTTATTTCGATGCCCAAACGCAGGATATGATTAATTTATAATCAGCTCAAAATACTGTACAAATGGAAAAGCCTTCTTGCATCATGATGCAAGAAGGCTTTTCCATTTGGTGTGTTATAAGAATAGAAAACGAGCATTGTTTTTAAACATTATCCTTGGTCTTGCCAAGAAAAACAGATTCTTTTATTTCTTTTCAATAATATTGGCAGCTTTTAAAGTTGATTGCATTTGCTGCATCGTGCGTTGCATGGCATCATTAGAGCCATCGAGGAAAATCGTATTTCCTTTTCCATTTTCTGCAAAATGCTTAATGGCATCAGTCCACATAGAAAAAAGAATAAAAGAAGCGTCTAAGTTAGCTGATTCCATTTCTTTGGCTGCTTGCGCCATACCACGTGCTACTTCTTCTCTAAACATCGCCACCCCTTCGCCACGCATTTTGGCTGCTAACTTTTCTGCTTCAGCAGATATTTTTATGGCATTACCTTCTGCTTCTGCTGCTTTGGTTTTGGTAATAAGCAAAGCTTGTCCTTCATTTTCAGCAGCAGCTTTCAAATTGTTCGAGGCTACTACTTGTGCCATTGAGCGCATGATGGCCTCGTCGAAGGTGATGTCGTTGATTTGTAAATCGAGCAAATGAAAACCCCACTCTTCCAATTGGTTGTCCAATTGCTCTTTTACGTGATGGATGATTTCCATGCGCAATTGCAGAATTTCGGATTGTTTTTTAGTAGCCACAAAAGCACGAACAGAACCTTCTATGGAACGCACCAAGGCTTGCATAAAATTTCGCTCATCCACAAATTTAAAAGCAACACTTTGAATCGTATTGTCATCCTGATTCAATACTGCATAAAGCATCATTGCCGAAAAATTGACATTGGCTTGGTCTTGGGTAATGGCCTGAAATTGCAATTCCATAGAGCGGTTTTGAATAGAAATACGTTTGTATATTTTTTCTATCAAGGGAATACGAACACTCAAGCCAGGAGGAAGAATGCGGCGATATTTACCAAATACCGTAATTACGGCAACACTGCCTTGATTGACCGTAACAAGTCCCATCAAAACAACAAGGACAATAATGCCTAAAATAATTGGAAGAATCATATTGAAAATGCTTTTTAAATTGTTGTTTTTTTCTGCGAAATTTGACCTTCTAAAAATACTACTAAATTGGCAACTGCAAAAAAAATATTGAAGCTGGATATCTTTGCTATTGAAGAGGATTTTTTCGAAAACAAAGCGTTGATAGGTATCTCAAGCGATAAGCCGATATATGCACTGTGTCATTTGCTGAATCAAGCTTTTCAATTATCCTTCTTGCGCAAGCCCAAGCTTGATCTTACGATTGGCAAAAAGACAGAACAATTTACTTTTGCAGTATATCAAAGTCTGGTTTCCCGAACGGCGTATTGCTATACTTTGTACAAATTAAAAGTAGATGAAGTATTGTTGTTGCCCAATTTGCGTAACATTGATTATATTTGGATGATTGCTAATGAGGATGCCGAAAAGAGAGCATTACAATACCTGAAAGTACTGCGCAAAATGCCTGAAGTTCAGTTTGTCAGCTTGTTAGAAAAGGACAAAATCAAAAACATTGAGTATTTGATTTTGTGATTTCTCGGCTTTGCAAACTAAATAGTGCCAATCAATTTTTTGAGGTAAACGCCGTAGCCACTTTTGAAATATTTCTCAACTAATTGTTGCATCTGATCATCATTAATCCAGCCATTGCGATAAGCTATTTCTTCAATACAACCGATTTTCATTCCTTGGCGTTTTTCGATGACATTGATAAATTCACCGGCTTCTATTAACGAGTCGAAAGTACCTGTGTCGAGCCAAGCCGTGCCACGACGAAGAACACCCACTTCTAACTTTCCGTTTTCAAGATAAGTCTTATTCACATCAGTAATCTCTAATTCGCCACGTGGAGAGGGTTTGGTCGCTTTGGCAATAGCTACAACGTCATTGTCATAAAAATACAAACCCGGTACGGCATAATTAGATTTCGGCTGTGTTGGCTTTTCTTCGATGCTCAAGGCTCTAAAATCTTTGTCAAATTCGACTACTCCATAGCGTTCAGGGTCATGTACTTGATAGGCAAAGACAACAGCACCATTGAGATTTGTTTTTGTTTTGAGGAAAGTACCCATGCCTGCACCGTAAAATATGTTGTCGCCTAAAATTAAGGCTACAGGTGAATTGCCAACAAAATCAGCACCAAGAATAAATGCTTGCGCCAGTCCATCAGGACTCGGTTGTACCACATATTCAAAGCGGCAACCAATTTGACTGCCATCGCCCAACAATTTTTTAAAACCCACTTGGTCTTCAGGGGTAGTAATAATCAATATTTCACGAATCCCTGCCAGCATCAATGTGCTCAGTGGATAATAAATCATGGGTTTATCATATACCGGCATTAATTGTTTACTCACAGCAATAGTGAGTGGGTATAAGCGTGTGCCAGAGCCTCCGGCAAGAATGATTCCTTTCATAAAATACGTATTGTTTACTTTTTCTTATTCGAAAAAAATTGTACTCTCTTTTGTTTTAAAACCTCTTTAATACTCAACTCCTTCGCTTCGGAAGTGCAAGGATACTCATATATCCATTTTTTACCAAAATAATCTGCCATAGACAATCTTGGTATATCATTATCATCAATTGCTTTATTGCAACTAACAGTCTGATGATAAAGAAGATAAGGATGGTAGCTAATTGCTGTTACAATGGCAATACTATCTGTACTTTGTGCCAAAGATGAATATCTCTTATTTTGCTCCAAGTCATATCCTTTTGCAGCACCCGATAATACATCCAATAGAGCGTTGACAACATTATTAGGCACTACCATAAATAGGCAAGCTAGATATAGGAAAGATAAAGTCTTAAATCCGCGATAAATATTCCCTTTGAGCAAAGCGAAAAAAGCTGCTTGTTCCTGTATCATCAGCTGTGCAGCAAATAAAAAGGATAATAGCAGAAATAGGAATAACACATTCTCAAAACGAGCTTCGGGTTTGCTGCCGCTCATCCAAACCACTAAAATCTGCGTAAAAACAAAAAATAGAATACTGATTATAAAAATGGTTTTTGCTTTTATTGCGGATAGGATTGGGATTTGGGCAGACCAATTCAACAATTTTAATCCGAATACTAAAATATAAAAACAAATAATAGGAACAAATAGAATAGTCCATTTGCTCAACCAATATCCTGCGGCATATAAACCTCTTGATAAGGCTAAAAGCAGGTTGCCAGAGAATGGTGTAAGTGTATGTCTATTATAATTGCCCAGTGCGCTCACTACAAAAATGACAGTCAATATATAAATGATGGCTATGGCGTAAAGTCCTCTATGGTGCTGCTTGAGTATAGTATGACGATACCAAAAATGAAATACGATCGGAACGATATAGAGTATCATTGCCGCCTCGCTACAACCTACTATAGCAATAGTGTTCAGCGTGCATAAAAGCCAAATCAAGATATTGTTTTCGAATTTTTTTTGAGATAAATGATAATGAAGGATAATAGCCCAAAGCCATAGGCTTAGCCCCAGTAGATAAGTGGCTTCTGCGAATAGCCAATACGCAAATTCATGCAAATTGGGAGCAAAAGCACAAAAGCACAAACAGGTATAGGCAAATAAGGCAAGCGTATTTTGTTTTGAAATACGGGGATGAAGAATTAGGCTAAAAAAAGAAAACAGACTTAATAAGAAAAATAAAAACAGGATAGCTGTGTAGCATTGATACCCTATAATATTATGATGTTGTAGTGGACTAAATAGAATAACAATTGTAGAAAAAAAACGAGCACTATTGTTATTGAAAATGTACTTTACGGCTCCCCAAAATCCTTTCTGCTCCATGAAAAAATTATAGGAGAAGTCGTCGGATTGCGGATGACTGTATCCAAACAAAATGAATAATAACAGAAGCAAAACTGAGCTTGCAACTATTATTGTCCATTCTATTTTAGTCCAAATTTTCATTCAGTTGATAGATGAAACAGGATTAATTAATGTATTGGTCTTCGTAATATCTTTGATAAGCACCACTGGTGACATTTTTCAACCATGCTTCGTTGCTTAAATACCAATCAATTGTTTTGTCCAAACCCTCTTCGAAAGTAACGGAAGGTGTCCAGCCCAAATCGTCTTTCAATTTATTTGCATCGATTGCATAACGCTTGTCGTGCCCTGGGCGGTCTTTTACATAAGTGATTAACTTTTCAGAATATCCCGCAGGGCGACGAAGTTTGGCATCCATTTGTTTGATTAATTCGCAAACAAGGTCAATGTTTTGCCATTCGTTAAAGCCCCCAATATTATAGGTTTCACCCACTTTGGCATTATGAAAAATAGCGTCAATTGCAATGGCATGGTCGATCACAAAAAGCCAATCACGGGTATATTTACCATCGCCATAAATGGGTAATGGTTTTTCGTTGATGATATTGGAAATGCACAATGGAATCAACTTTTCTGGAAAATGGTTGGGACCGTAATTGTTAGAACAATTGGATAGCATAAAGGGCAAACCATAAGTATTGCCATAAGCGCGTACTAAATGGTCGGAAGCCGCTTTGGAAGCAGAATAAGGAGACTGAGGGTCATAAGATGTAGTTTCTAAAAAGAAACCCGTTTCGCCAAGGCTACCATATACTTCATCGGTAGATACATGGTAAAATAAATTGTTCAATTCTTTGCGGTCAGGGAAATGACCATGAGTATGTGCAGGATTCAAGGTCCAAAATTCACGCGCAAGATTCAGCAAATTGGCAGTACCCATTACATTGGTTTGGATGAATGCATTGGGATTGGTGATGCTTCTGTCCACATGACTTTCTGCTGCTAGATGTATGATGGCATCGGGGCGGTATTGTTCAAAAACAGCCCTTAACTCGGGTTCGTTGGTGATATCAGCCTTTACAAAAGTGTAATTGGGGGCATTTTCGATATCAGTCAAATTTTCAAGATTGCCAGCATAAGTAAGGGCATCTAAATTGATAATTTTATAATCGGGATATTTATGGACAAATAGGCGCACCACATGCGAACCAATGAAGCCGGCACCGCCGGTAATGATCAAAGTCTTATTCATGCCGCAAAAATAATGCAGAGTACCCTATTAAATGCACATTATTTTAATGACAGAATAAAAAGCTATCGTATTGTTCAATTTTCTGCTATACTTGTGAATTGCTCCCCCAATATTTACAATTCGAATCCTAAACTAATGTGAAAGATATTTAAAATAATGTTTTAATCCACCAATTCCTGCAAAGGCAAAAACTAAAACCCCAATAAGTATCAACAATATGATAAACCCAATACCAATATGATTTTTAATTTTATCAATATCATTTCTATACTCTTGAGTACTATTTATATAGTTGCGATTGGCTTGTTGTCTTGCCATTTTTTGTCCATATTTTGTAAAGCTTATTTACACTTGTATTGTCCATTATTCGACTTGAATTAGTGGATGAATTTAAAGATTCTCTAAAATCCTCTATTAAAATATCTTTAGGCAATAAGCTTTCTATTATAGCCATTGACTCATACTCTTTTGCTAATAATAAATTGTTGTTTTGGTTATAATAAACTTCAATTAAAGCTTTACGCTGAACCGCAAGCGTACGTAATACATCTAATGAAGATACATTGTTATTTGAATTGCGTTTCAAAATTAACTGACCATTAATTTATCGTAATGTTTCAATAGCTGTAATATTATTAGCTTTTGTTTCGATAAAGAGTCGTTCTATAACTAGTTCTTCTAAATCCATAAAATATCCAATAAACTTAAAGAATAATTAAGCTAAAATAGAACGAATTACTTCGCCAAGGCTCTTTTGATTTCATCGCTCTCAGGCTTAACCGACGATGTGAAAACGGCAATCAAATGACCATTTTCATCGATTAAAAATTTATGAAAATTCCATTTTACTTCAGCATCTTGTACCCCATTTAGGGTTTTGTGGGTTAGCCATTTGTAAATCGGTGCTTGGTCGGCACCTTTTACCGATATTTTGGCAGCCATCGGGAAGCTAACGCCATAGTTTTTTTTGCAAAATACTGCGATTTCGGAATGAGTACCTGGCTCTTGGGCGCCAAAATTATTGGCAGGAAATCCTACTATGACTAGATTGCCTTTATTCGCTTTGTATAATTTTTCGAGTCCTTCGTATTGTGGGGTATAGCCACATTCTGATGCAGTATTGACAATCAGGATTTTTTTTCCTTTATATTTTGAAAAATCTATAATCCCTCCTTCCAAAGCAGCTACTTTAAATCCATAGATGTTTTCAGTTTTTTGTTTCCCTCCGGCGGATACAAAATTACTGACCAACATGAAGCAAAAAAGTCCGATAAGTTTTAAAAAATTCATTTTGCGTTTTGATTTTTACAAACTTAGGCTATTCCATTTTATTTGTATCAAGAAACAAATGCTAAATTTGCCGTTCTATGTCTTCAATCCGAATAGTAGTATCTTTTATAGCATTGTGTTTTTTTACTGCTTGTGCTAATATCATTCCTCCTTCGGGTGGACCTTCGGATGTTAAGACACCTCAACTATTAAGTACTCAGCCTCAAGACTCCTTGCGCAACAAACGAGTAACTCGTATTGAGCTAAAGTTTGATGAATATGTGACGCTTGCTGATGTAAGTAAGGAACTTCAGGTTTCGCCGACACTAAAATTGAATCCAACAGTAATGGCAATCGGCAAAACGGTTATCATAAAAATTGCAGATTCTTTGCTTCAAGAAAATACAACCTACACCATCAATATGGGTAAAGCGATTAAAGACTTACACGAATCAAATCCCTATATGGGCAAACCCTTTATTTTTAGCACGGGTGGATGGTTCGATTCGCTTCAGCTAAAAGGAAGTGTTATTGATGCAATTAAGGGGCAAAGAGATAGTTCGGGCTTGCTAAAAGTGCTTTTGTATGATGCGCAACTTCCTTTTGATATTGTTGTCAAACAAAAGCCTAGCTATATTACCCAAACCAATACTAAGGGTGAATTTCACTTTAGGGGTTTACCCAATCGAAAATTTAGAATATTTGCCTTAAAAGAAAGTAAGGATAATCAACAATTTGATAATGATGATGAATTGATCGGTTTTGCCGATACCGTCTATAATCCGATTGTGGACACTCCCGCTATTACATTGTCTATATTTCAAGAGATTTTGGATAGCAATCACTTAAAAACAGAAATCAAAAGCGATGAAAAATTTGGAAGAAAGGCTAAAGTTTCGGAGTCTAAGCGGTTTGTTCCACCTTTGGATGTTAAAACATTGAACTATACAGTGATGGTTGATACCGCTCGCTCTGATAAAAGAACGCAGGATATCAATACTCCGATAGAGTTGTATGTCTCTCGCAAGATTAGTGTGGTAAACCCTCAGAGGGTGCTGCTTTCATTGGATAGCAATGGAGTAGAGGTGGAGTCTAAGTACAAAAACACTTTGGATAGCAGTATGAAAAAATTGACCTTGTCTACTCAATGGAAGCCCAACACACTTTATACATTGCGCTTGTTGAAGGGTTTTATTAAAGACAGTACTCATGCCGACGCCATGCCTTCCAAATATATCTTCAGAACAAAATCTGATGACGATTATGGAAAACTGGAAGTGAATATTCCGAACAAATATGTGGATAAGCGATATTTGCTAAAAGTGTTTCGCGATGCCGAAACGGTTTATTTGTCCACGATATCAACTAATCAAATCTTGTTAAAACGATTAAATTCTGGTGTGTATAAAATGAGCATTATAGAAGATGCTAATGGCGATGGAGATTGGACTACTGGTGAGCTTAAAACAAAACGCCACGCCGAACTTGTTATCCCCTACGAAGGCATTATCAATATGAAAGCTGGGTGGGAGCATATCGTAGATTTTGAACCAATTAAAACCCGCTAAACATTTAATGTCTGAGGTCTTCATAATCCACGATTCACATTACATTCATTATTGTCCTTGCAATTAATGCAACCTCAGTCAAGAGGTATTGGTGAATTAACGAAATTAAAATCTACATTAGCTCAATGATAAACAAGGGGTTTATATGCTCGAAACTCCTTTTTTCTTTTTCAAATATTAGACGAGCATATTACCTTTGCGCCTTATGA
Organism: Phycisphaerales bacterium; assembly: GCA_030054025.1. Taxonomy (GTDB): domain Bacteria; phylum Bacteroidota; class Bacteroidia; order Chitinophagales; family Chitinophagaceae; genus Rurimicrobium. Next base: position 17,529 of record JASGCQ010000025.1, read on the forward strand.
CATACCATTTTGTAGTTGGAGATATAGCCGCAAAACCAATACTGGAAGCATTATCTTCGGAAGCGAATCATGAGATTATTGTTCTGAAGGATATCTTGAATGTTGGTCCACTTGAGAAAGAAGAGGGACAGACTTTCAGTGCATTGCGTAGTCAATTTTGGCAAACAGTTGCACCAAACGAAAAACAAGGAATTGTTGTGGATGATTTGGAGCGTTTGCTAGAAGTGTCTAAAAAAATGTATGAGGATGAAACGGTGATTGCTTGGTTTTGGATGGCACCGCTACCCGCAGATATATGCGCCTATTATTGGTTATTGCATTACTTGAGCAAGCATAATGGACGTTTTATGCTTATTAATATTGCTGGTTTGCCTTTTTTGAATGAAGCAGGAAAATTGTATTTCCCTAAGAGCATTGCGGAACTGAGTGCTAGAGAGATTTTGAAAGCTACTAAATTAGCAAGGTCTGTCAGCAATTCGGAAATAGAAGTGGATACTTATGAGTGGAAACAAATAAAAGCACATAATGCGCCAATACGTACTATGGGCGGGGGTAAAAAAATTAATCACCAAAGCGTAAACTTCTACGACCATTTATTATTGACTCAATGCCACAATAATTTCCAAAAAAGCCATAAAATCATCAACGCTGCTGTTGGCAAGGACAACAATATTCCGACTGGAGACCTCTACTTAGCTTGGCGTTTACGCGAATTGGCCCATCTCGGTACATTGCAAATACAAGGTGAAAATGGTAAATCGCCTAAAGACTTTGAAGTAAAATTGTTTGAAGCTGCATCCAATCATCAAGAGGAAGGTATATGAATTATCAAATAGAATTGAAAGAGCAGCAACAAAAAAAGCATCAGGCTACCTCATTGTGCCTTATTACTGGATTTGCTTTTATGGGTATTGGCGCATTTACTTTTTTGATGGGCAATGCCGATTGGGTTAAGGCTGTTTTTCACAAAACAATCGTATCTGGTGTTTTGTTAGCTATTTGCAGTTTGGTCTATGGTTTAGTCGTTTTGTATCTTATATTTTTCAAAGCAAAATGGAGTAATCAAAGGACTTATTTAAAAATGATTCACGCTATTGTAGGTATTGCCTTTGCCTTTGTCTTTTTCCTGTCTCATTGGTGGCTTGCAGCGAGTATTAATATGATTATAGCACTGGCTAACTTGTTTGCTTATTTTTACGAACAAAAATTAGCGCAGCCACTTTTTGTAACGATTAATGAAAAGATCATTCTTCTACCTGCAACTGCTCGTCGTAAACAGCTAATGTGGGCGGAAGTCGAAAGGTTGATGTTGCGTCATGGTATTATCACAATTGATTGTACCGACAATTATTTGTTTCAATGGAATGTAAAGAACAGTACGGTGGATCTTGAAGCATTTGAAGCATTTTGTCGTGCAAAGATTGAAGCTAATCGTAGCAAAAGACAAACTGAAGAATGGTAGCAGAAAAAAATTATTTTAACTTTGATAAAGAGTAAACCTCCCAATTTAATACTATGGCACATTATTATAGCTTAGGCAAAATACCACACAAGCGTCACACCCAATTTAGAAAAGAAGATGGAGGCTTGTATTCCGAACAATTATTCAGTACCGAAGGTTTTTCGTCGAACTATTCATTGCTGTATCATGTTCATCCGCCTACAATTATCATTAGAACAGAAGAACCAACCGATATTTCGCCCAAAGCGGCTACAGATAATATTCTGAAACATCGTAGTTATCAAGGTTTTAAAATTAAGCCGGAAGCTGATTTTTTGAAAAGCAAAAAAGTAGTGCTGTTCAATAATGACTGCCATATTTCTTTGGCGGTGCCTACAAAAGGTCTTACGGGGAATCATTTTTATAAAAATGCAGACTCTGACGAAGTTATTTTTATCCACGAAGGAAAAGGAACTCTTAAAACACAATATGGTCAAATCCCTTTTGCTTATGGCGACTATCTGGTGATTCCGAGAGGTACTATTTATCAAATCGAATTCGAAACAGAAGCCAATCGATTGTTCATTGTAGATTCTTTTAGCCCCATTACATTCCCAAAGAGATACCTTAGTAAGTATGGTCAATTGTTGGAACATGCCCCATTTTGCGAGCGTGATGTACGCAAGCCGCAAGACCTACAAACTTTTGACGAGAATGGAGAATACTTGATTAGCGTCAAAAAAAAGGGTTTGTTATATCCTATTTGGTATGGTACACATCCTTTCGATGTAGTGGGATGGGACGGTTGCGAATATCCTTATGCCTTTAGTATTCATGATTTTGAACCCATAACAGGTCGGGTGCACCAACCACCACCAGTTCATCAAACTTTTGATGCTCATAACTTTGTTATTTGCTCTTTTGTACCTCGCTTGTATGATTACCACCCCCAAGCAATTCCAGCTCCCTACAACCATAGTAATATAGACAGCGATGAAGTTTTATACTATGTTGACGGAGAATTTATGAGCCGCAAACACGTTGAGCGAGGAATGATAACCCTACATCCAAGTGGCATACCTCATGGACCGCATCCTGGAGCTGTTGAAAAAAGTATCGGTAAAACAGAAACGCCCGAATTAGCAGTGATGGTAGATACTTTTCATCCACTTATGATGACGGATTATGCCAAAGACATCGAAGATGACAACTACATTATGAGTTGGGCAGAATAAGATTTTCTATACAACGATAGTACCTGTTAGTTTCTGTTCAGGATGTCAACGACACCCTCCTTGACTAGAATTTTGTACCCAATTCGCTCATCTGATATGCCTTCTTTCAATTGATAATTAAATTGAAAAGAACCGTCATCGGTTAGCTTTGTCGAGAAGCAATTAAACGTAATCCCTTTTATTTGTTCAAAATATCGAGCAACTTCATGTAGGTGAGTGGACAGTACAAAAATATGTTCGGGGTGCTTTACTAAACCTTCTACAATAGCTTTGGTACACTCATAAGCATCATGCACGTTGGTTCCTTTAAAGAGTTCGTCCATTAATACCAGATGAGTACCTTTTTGCGCAATAGCTTCGGCGGTTTGTTTCATGCTTTTAACTTCTGCAAGAAAAAAACTTTCTCCTTTTAACAGGTCATCTTCTACATGCATATTGGTGATGACTGCCTCCATAAAACTAATACTCATTGTGTCAGCAGGTACTCCCATCCCCAAATGAGCGAGAATAGCAGTAATGCCCAAAGCCCTCATCAATGTTGTTTTGCCCGACATATTAGCCCCAGTCAAGAGCATAAAATTTTTGTCTTTCGAAAAGTTTAAATCATACCTAACGGCATTGTTCAGTAGTGGGTGATACAAACCCGTAGCGTTAAAACATACATCGTCTTGAGGCATTAATGTAGGGAAAGACCAGTTATTTTCTATTGTAGCCAGAGCCAAACTGTGCCAAGCATCTAATTGTGCATATCTATCAATGAGCTGCTTCACTACTATTTTCATTTCACGCCTTGCCTGAAAACTCAAGCGAACAATTTCTTTAAAAGTGGTATGCGTGTCAATTTGCGTCAAATCTTTAGCCAAACGATGCTTCAGTCCATGCTGCATTTCCTCAAGCAATTCTTGTAATTTTTTGGGTAAGCCTTGTTCATGCTCTAATAATGCCACCAATTCTTGGCAGCCTTTGAGAAAATCGGAGAGGTGTGATAATGAAAACTGGGTAAAATGATATTCATTTCGATTAAAGATTTTTTGAAAAAATTTATTACCTATGATACTCATTCCTTCTGGATGACCACTATAACTATCAGCAGATTCATAAAATTTTTCCAGCATTACAATTGTCCCATTTGTAATCAAATCACTCCAATTGTCTCTATGTTCCGCCCAATATTTAATCACTGCTTGTTGTTCTTGCAACTCTGAAAAGCTACTTGCCGATTTTGAAATATGACGTTGCAAAACATTATGCCCTACTAATGTGCTACATCGGTCTATGAGGTTTATAATATTTGCCCCGTCTTCACCACTGGTAAATGATAAATCTTTAAGTGTTCGTTTGCTGTTTTGCATAATATTATTTTACTGGCTTCTACTGTTACAGATAAAGAGCCAAGCTTTTGCTTTTTCCATAAAACATTAGCCTCTTACGTCTAATACATCGCGCAAGGCATTCCCTAAAAGATTAAAGGCATAGACCAATACCATAATGGCGATACCTGGAATGATGGCTGCAAGAGGTTGATTTGTAATCAGAAAATTGTAATGCTCTTTAATCATTAAGCCCCATGAAGGTTGCGGCGGTTGTATGCCAATCCCCAAAAAACTCAAACCGGCTTCAATCAATATAGCTGCTGCAAAATTGCTGGCAGCAACCACAATAATCGGTCCAGCAATATTCGGCAAAATGTGTTTGATGATAATTCTCGCATGGCTTGCTCCTATGGCTTTTGCCGCAATGATATAATCCATTTCCTTGAGTACTAATACTTGTCCTCGTATTAGACGTGCTGCACCTACCCACATAGTCAAGCCAATTGCAACAAAAATATCCCAAAAGCCCTTGCCTAAGGTAAGCGTCAAAGCAAAAACCAAAAGTAGGGTAGGTACCGACCAAAAAATATTCACTACAAACATCACTAAATTATCGACCCAGCCGCCAAAATACCCTGCAATCGCTCCTAAAAAAACTCCGATGGATAGGGATAACAAAACGGCGACTAAACCAACTGCTATACTTACTCTTGCGCCAATCAAAAGGCGAGATAGAATATCTCTGCCATATCTGTCAGATCCTAGATAAAAGCAATGATTTTTGATTCGCTCTTTTTCTAAAAATGCTTGTTGCGCACTAATCGTTTTATTGTGTTCTTCTGTTGGTAATAGAATATTCAATGGATATTGGAGTGTATCCTCAAGCCCTTCATCAATAAAATGATGAACCACAATATTTTCTCCAGTAAAAGAATAGGAATTAATAGGCAGGAAATTAAAATCATCAGATTTGCCCATAAGCAGTTCATGAAAAACAGATTGTTTTTCATTCGACTTTTGTTTGGGTAGCAACAATAATTTTTTAGTAAAGCCCGGCTTTTTGGCACCCAATTCTACAATCATTCTATTGGCATTGGGCGATGCGTCGGGCGAGAGTACATAAGCAAATACTGCTAACAGAATAGTGAGCATGATGATACTCAATGCCAATATAGCACTGGGTTTACGAATCAATTTTTGCCAAACACTATGTTGTTGTAGGGTATTCACTTCAATACAATATTAAGGCAGAATTTCTAAGTCTATAAAAGATTTATTTAAATTCTGAATGGATAATTCCAAGGACGGATTTTATCTGTATAGTGTTTTGAGCAAAAACAATAAACGCCACAACAATTGTTGTGGCGTTTATTGTTGCAAAGATTTTTATTAGGTAATGATTTGTGCCCCTTGCTTACGCACATACATCGTCTTTATCATGATGGATTGACCTTCGATACGACCCTCAATATAACCCGTATCATTAGGGTCAAGGCGAATATTTTTCACCACGGTGCCTAGACGTGCATTTACTGTAGAGCCTTTTACATCAAGCGATTTAATCAGCACAACAGAATCGCCATTTTCGAGTAGATGACCATTGCTATCCTTGTGCAAATCAACACTGGCATCACTCTCGTGGTCGCCTGTGGCTTTTGCCCAAGTCATTGTGTCGTCATCAAAGTACATCATGTCTATCGCTTCAGCAGCCCAGCTTTCATGACGCAGACGATTGAGCATTCTCCAAGCGGTTACCTGTACCGCTGGCACTTCGCTCCACATAGATGTAGAAAGGCAAGACCAGTGCCTAGAGTCAAAGTCTTCTTTCTTGTCAATTTGTGCAACGCATTTAGCACAAGCATAAATTTCATTGCCTCTGATGTTAGAAGAAGTTGGACCTACTTCATAAACTGAAAGATTGTTAGTGGATGCACACAACTCACATTGGTTGTTACTCCTTTGTTTTAAATCGTCGATTAGTGCCATTGATATTCTTTAGGTTGAATTTTTGTTTTCTAATTTACATGCTTGGTGAAGGGTTCAATTTCCATATAGTATTCAATAATTTGATTTCCTCTAAAGTAAAATGCTCCATTAAGAGCATCTCCCCAGTTCCTTCAAAAAGCTGACCATTTGTAAAATAAGCAATTGCTTCTCCATATTTAAGGTAATCACTCCAATTAACGCTATTATTTTTCAACAATGCTAATCTTGCTGTATTGTTTGAAATCAATAATTCTTCAATCTTCCTTAAATCATCTTCAGAATATCTCTTATTAAAAATATGGAGCCTCTTAAGTTGATCCCAATTATTTTTTACCATTAATGCCTGACCAACATCATAAAATCGCCCTCTTCTAATAAGTACTTTTATTGCATCTTCTCTTTCAAGAACAAGGCTTTTTTTTCAATCTCAAACCAAAATTTCTCTGCCCAAATTGTTATCCAGTTATACCATTCATCAGCTTGTTTTTTTTGAAATTGTTTTATAACTGATTTTTTAAAGTTTTGGGTAATATAATTCAAACTATAGTCGTAGAGATAATTTGTCGCCTCTCTAATTCGAGGGTCAATATCGTATTGCACAATTGTTTTCTTTGAAAGATGTATTATACTTTTATAATTCTCGAACAATAATTGGATTTCATCATTCATTATTTACTTGTATTGAAGATATAAATTGAGTTTACATATTCCTCCTATACTGTCCGCCCACCTCAAACAAGGCTTGGGTGATTTGCCCTAGGGAGCAATACTTCACCGTTTCCATCAATTCCGAAAAAATATTCTCGTTGTGTATCGCCGCTTGCTGCAAGCGATGCAGCATTTCTTTTCCACGATAGCCATTTGCCTTAGCAATATTTTGAACGTTCTGAATTTGAAATTCTTTTTCATCATTGGTAGAACGAATGACTTCTGAAGGAACTATGGTTGGAGAACCTTTTGAACTCAAGAAGGTATTGACACCAATAATAGGGAACTCTCCTGTATGCTTCAATGTTTCATAATACAAGCTCTCTTCTTGGATTTTGCTGCGTTGGTACATGGTTTCCATAGCACCCAATACACCTCCACGTTCAGATATTCTGTCGAACTCCGCTAATACAGCTTCTTCGACCAAGTCGGTTAATTCTTCGATAATGAATGAACCTTGTAAAGGGTTCTCATTTTTGGCTAATCCTAATTCTTTATTGATGATGAGTTGTATGGCCATCGCACGGCGTACAGATTCTTCGGTAGGCGTAGTGATAGCTTCATCGTAAGCATTTGTGTGGAGCGAATTACAATTGTCGTAAATCGCATACAGGGCTTGCAATGTGGTACGGATATCGTTGAAGTCAATTTCTTGTGCATGGAGCGAACGACCCGATGTTTGGATATGGTATTTGAGCATTTGACTGCGCTCATTACCCCCATATTTATACTTCATTGCTTTTGCCCAAATACGACGTGCCACACGACCAATCACACTATACTCGGGATCAACGCCATTACTAAAGAAGAAAGAAAGGTTGGGTGCAAAATCATCTATATGCATCCCGCGGCTCAAATAATATTCCACAAAAGTGAAGCCATTAGAAATGGTAAAGGCAAGCTGAGAAATAGGATTGGCACCTGCTTCTGCTATATGGTAACCCGAGATAGAAACGCTGTAGAAATTACGCACAGCATTATTGATGAAGTACTGCTGAACATCACCCATTACGCGGAGTGAAAATTCGGTAGAAAAAATACAAGTATTTTGTGCTTGGTCTTCTTTTAAAATGTCGGCTTGCACCGTACCGCGAACGGCTTTTAACGTATCTGCTTTGATTTTTGCATAGACATCAGCAGGCAAAACTTGGTCGCCTGTAACACCGAGCAACATCAGCCCTAATCCATTATTGCCATCAGGTAGTTCATTATCCATATAGGGTTGGTAACGAGGACGAGGAATACCTTTCTCTTTGTAAATAGCTTCAATTTTTGCATCTACTTCTGATTCCAATCTATTGGCTTTGATATACAATTCACATTGTTGGTCAATAGCAGCATTCATAAAGAAGGCTGTAATGGTAGGCGCAGGACCATTAATCGTCATGGATACCGATGTTTTTGGATTGGCAAGATTAAATCCACTATACAATTTTTTAGCATCATCAAGCGAAGGAACACTGACACCAGAGTTGCCGATTTTTCCAAAAATATCCGGACGATAATCAGGGTCTTGACCGTACAAAGTCACGCTGTCAAATGCGGTACTCAAACGTGCTGCTGGAAGTCCTTGGCTTACATAATGGAAGCGTTTGTTGGTGCGTTCTGGCCCGCCTTCTCCGGCAAACATACGCGTAGGGTCTTCTCCTTCTCGCTTGAAAGGGTAGATACCTGCGGCATAAGGAAATTCTCCTGGAAAATTTTCGCTCAAAGCCCATTGCAATATTTCGCCCCAAGCTTCAAATTTAGGAACTGCTACTTTGGGGATTTGAGCATGAGAAAGGCTTTCGCTGTGTGTTTTAATTTTGATTTCTTTATCACGAACCTTGAATACATAGTATTCATCTTGGTATTGACGTTTTTTAACTTCCCAATTTTTGAGTAATTCCAAATTTTTTGGGTCTATCTCTAAAGTCAATTTTTGATAAACATCCTCTAATTGTTTAATGATTCTGTCTTTGTCTTCTATTGATGTGGCGGCTAAAGTCTCGATTGTTTTACGCAGACCAAAGAGTTTTTGAGCAATGTTAGATTGTTCTTTAGCACGCTTATCGTAGTTGCGATTGTTTTCTGCAATTTCGCTCAGGTAGCGACTTCTGGCAGGTGGTATAATAAATATTTTTTCACTCAATTCATCACTCGCTTTGAAATGCGATTGCAAATCGGCACCCGTTTTCTCTACAATTTTATCCATCAATGCACGATACAAAGTATTAGTGCCAGGATCATTGAACTGCGAGGCGATGCTGCCAAAAACAGGCATTAAATCTGCATCTTGATTAAATAATTTATGATTACGTTGGTATTGTTTTTTGACATCTCGGATGGCATCCATTGCGCCTCGTTTGTCAAATTTGTTTACGGCTACAATGTCTGCAAAATCGAGCATATCAATTTTTTCCAATTGCGTGGCTGCACCATATTCGGGTGTCATCACATACATGCTGAGGTCGCAATGCTCCGTGATTTGCGTGTCGCTCTGGCCAATACCCGATGTTTCAAGGATGATTAAATCGAATTTTGCAGCTTTTAAAATATTAACCGCATCGTGAATGTAACGAGATACTGCCAAATTGCTCTGACGAGTAGCCATAGAGCGCATATACACACGCAAATTGCGAATGGCATTCATGCGAATACGGTCGCCTAATAAAGCTCCTCCTGTTTTTCGTTTTGAAGGGTCAACAGAAATAATGCCAATATTTTTTTCGGGATAGTCTATCAAGAAACGGCGCACCATTTCATCTACCAAGGAGCTTTTGCCTGCACCGCCCGTACCGGTAATACCAAGTACAGGAGCTTTACTTTGCTTTGCTTTGGCTTCGATATTGAGTAACATACTTTTTGTTTCAGGCAAGTCGCTAAAATTCTCAGCGGCTGAAATCAAACGTCCGATGTCTTTTGGATTTTTATCTTGGATATGCCCAAGTTCTCCATTGAGTTGGTTGCCCGTAGGGAAATCGCTTTGTTGCAATAAGTCAATAATCATGCCTTCCAAACCCATTGCTCTACCGTCATCAGGCGAATAGATTTTGGTAATGCCATATGCATGCAATTCTTGAATCTCTGAGGGTAAAATAACTCCACCGCCACCGGCAAATATTTTGATATGCCCACAACCTTTTTCTTTGAGCAAGTCGTGCATGTATTTCAAATACTCTACATGACCGCCTTGATAGCTGGTCATTGCTATAGCATTGGCGTCTTCTTGTATGGCACAATCTACAACGTCTTGCACGCTGCGGTCGTGACCAAGGTGAATTACCTCTGCGCCATTGGATTGCATAATGCGGCGCATGATATTGATGGCTGCATCATGACCGTCAAACAAAGAGGCGGCAGTAACGATGCGAATTTTATTTTTTGGTGTAAACATATTTGACTGTTGTTCTAATATTTTTTTAAAAAAAGGTAGCCCCAATTTGTTGATAATTCATTAATTGACTGCGAATGATTATTAACAGTAATGCTGTAAGGCGGGCGGACAGAACTTCTACCGCAGCCATAAGATTCATACTTCATAGGTGAAGGATATACAGGATCTTTTAAGTAAAATTCGACATTGCTACTCGCAAAGCCTATTTTGCAATCATTATAATAACCTCCAGTGAGTAGTGTATTGCTCGTGTCATTTGTAAAAGAAATACTTAAACCCATTAGTGTGTCTATACTTTTTAGGGTATCAAAATTACCTCCAGGTGCATATTTGCTTACATAAATAGTATCCAACTCATCTGCCGTAAAACCTACAAAGGAAACGTGGTAATCAATTTTAGTTAATTCCATTACGCATTTATCCATTTTCTGCTTGTTACAGCCCACAAACATTAAAATAGTTATCGACAATAATAATTTATTCTTGTAGTTTATCATGGCTTTTTTTAGGCTACAAATTTAACTCCATTTCACTGTTAAAAACTGATGAATTAATTTTATTATCTCTTCAAATAAATAAAATGATAATTGTCTGCATGAACAATTTGTCCGTTCAGCATAATTTTGGTAAGGACTTTCAGGATTTAATCTAGCTAGATGTCAGTCAATATCATCCGACTCAATCGAAAAGTTGTTTCCAGTAAAGTTAATCAATTATCGTGCCAAAAACAGGGACGATGTAAACTTAATCAAAAGAAAATCTGATACCTTTGAAACCGAGTAATTTAATTTTTAAGGGACTATGATTTTTTCATCGAGGTTGATAGAGGATGCGGTTGCTGAGTTTGCAAAATTGCCTGGAATAGGTAAAAAGTCTGCATTGCGCATGGTTTTGCATTTGCTCAAACAAGAGGTTGCAGATGTGGATGCTTTTACCAATGCGATAGCCACAATGAAACACAGTATTACTTTTTGCAGTCAATGTCATAATGTGTCAGACACTTCAGTTTGTGCCATTTGTGTCAATACACAACGGAATAAGAATCAAATTTGTGTGGTGGAGAATATACGCGATGTAATTGCTATCGAAACCACACAGCAATACAATGGGGTATATCATGTATTGGGTGGCATTCTGTCGCCACTCGATGGTATTGGTCCTCATCAAATTAATATTGAGTCTCTAGTGTTGCGCATCAAAAACAACTCCGAGATACAAGAAATTATTATGGCCTTGAATCCAACATTAGAAGGCGATACCACTGTCTATTATATTTCAAAACAAATCAATCATTTGCCCATTAAAATTACCACTATAGCACGAGGAATTTCTTTTGGAGGCGAATTGGAATACGCAGACGAAATGACGCTTGCACGTTCTATTTCGAAGCGATTGCCGATTGATAATTATGTAAATATGGGTGGGCAGTAAACTTGTTGTTCCGCCAAGTTACCACTTCAATTTAATAGTAGCCTCTTCATCTTTTCTTAAAAAGGAGACTAAGGGAAATCTATTCTTTTGATCAACCACAAGAATACGTGCTGAATTAGGTGGTACTGTGCCTTCGTTCAGTGCTTTTATCGGTTCACATTTATTATGTGGATTTATAAACACTGATTCAAGTATCATTTCGACCTCACAAACCAGCACCTCCGACAATGGAACTCTGAATTCGCCCAACACCAACAAACAGCCAAAATACGCTACACTAGCCAGTATTTTGCCGCCCCGAAAAGCCACCACCAAAGAGACACTAATGAAACCCAATCGGACTCATGAGGCAATATCTGACCTGAGAAACAGACCTGAACGATTACTCAAATAAACAAATCTTAGCTATTCAAACCAAAATAAACGCCAAAACTAGAAAAGAATGAAACTACTTTTCGCCAAATAAACTACTTTTACAACTTGTTGCATTTCAAACTTGAACTCAGCTTCAATAGTAGGGTAAGGGTTGCTTGATCTTTAGTTTCATTATGAAATAAAAAAAGACTTGCAAATTTGCAAGTCTTTTTTGGAATAATAAATAATATTAAGATTGTATGATTGAAAAATATTAGAATGCATAGCCTAATCCAAAACGCCCACCAATACCAATACCACTAGCTTTTAATCCAGAAATACCTGAGAAATCGTCTTGATAAGTGATACTAACATAACCCAAAGTTAAGCCAAGGTCTATCAGGAAACCTGAATTCCATACCCATTGACGCCCTCCTAATGCTCCTGCAGTTATAGAGGTATAATTTGCACTTTCAGATCCATCCACCTTCAGTTTACCTGCTTGGAAGCCTGCGGCACCTCCTAAGTACCAACCTTCTAAAGGGTCTTCAGAGAAATAGTAACGATACTCACCACCACCACCAATAGCAGAGTATTTAAAGTCCCCAAATTTAAAATTTGAGTATAAAAGATTGATACCTACTGAACTATTTGCTCCAATTTTTAATTCATAAGTAGCGTTGGCGGTACCAAATAATAGACCTAATGGATTAACCTTTACGACATTACTCACATCTTGTGCATTAGTCAACAATGATGATGCTACTAGGCAAGTTCCTAGTAAAGTTGTTTTGATAAATTTTTTCATATTTGATTGTTTTAGACTGCAATATTACAATATCATTTCTTCTTATGCAAGTACTTGAAAAAAAAAATATTCTCCCAAAAAGTTTGGCTACAATTAGATAAAGGCGTTGAAATTTGTGACACTAGGTATCAATCTCCTAACTGGGACGCACCGCGCAGGTTAGTCATTGTGAGGCAAAAAATAAAAGACCGTCCCAAAGCCACAGGCAAGGTGTTGCGTCTTTTCGAAGACGATGAAATAATGAATGGCTACCGCCATAGTTGCTACGCTACCAAGCTTACATTGCCGCCCGCAGAAGTATGGCGGCTCTATTGCGGAAGGGCTATTTGCGAAAATCAAATTAAAGAATTGAAGTACGATTATGCAAC
>JASGCQ010000026.1 GCA_030054025.1 Phycisphaerales bacterium
CCACCCCTTGGGCATCGTCTAACCCAGCAGTTGCCACGGTTACTAGCGCAGGTGTGGTAACTGCCGTGAGTGCGGGAACAACAACCATTACTTACAAAAACAGCAATGGCTGTACCCAAACAGCCACCTTTACGGTCAATGCCTTACCTACGATTAGTGGTACTTTAAGTGCTTGCGTTGGTAGTACTTCTAGTTTAACTGGCTCTGCTACTGCTGATGCGACCACGCCATGGGTATCGTCTAACACAGCAGTCGCCACTATTTCGAGTACAGGTGTAGTAACTTGTCTGAGTGCGGGTACAACTACGATTACCTACAAAAACAGCAATGGCTGTACCCAAACAGCCATCTTCACCGTCAATGCCTTGCCTACGATTAGCGGTACTTTAAATACTTGTGTCGGAAGCACATCTACGCTTACCGGTTCCGCTACTGCTGATGCGACCACGCCATGGGCATCGTCTAACACAGCAGTTGCCACGGTTACTAGCGCAGGTGTAGTAACTGGTCTGAGTCCAGGTACAACTACGATTACTTACAAAAATTCGAATGGTTGTATTATTACCGCCACCTTTGCTGTAAATGCACTGCCAACTATGTCTGGTACTCTAGTAGCCTGCGTAGGACAAACCTCAACTTTGACTGGTTCGGGAACTCCATTTGCGACCACGCCATGGACATCGTCTAACACAGCCGTAGCCACCGTGTCGAGTACAGGACTTGTAACGGGCGTGAGTGCGGGTACAACAAGCATCACCTACAAGAACAGCAATGGTTGTACGGTTTCCTCAACGTTCACCGTCAATGCCTTGCCTACGATTAGCGGTACTTTAAATGCTTGCATTGGAGGTACTTCTAGTTTAACTGGCTCTGCTACTGCTGATGCAACCATGCCATGGGCATCGTCTAACACAGCAGTTGCCACTGTTACTAGCGCAGGTGTCGTAACTGCCGTGACTGCGGGAACAACAACCATTACTTACAAAAACAGCAATGGCTGTATTAAAACAGCCACCTTTACGGTCAATGCTTTACCTACGATTAGCGGTACTTTAAATACTTGTATCGGAAGCACTTCTACGCTTACCGGTTCCGCTACTGCTGATGCGACCATGCCATGGGCATCGTCTAACACAGCAGTCGCCACGGTTACTAGCGCAGGTGTAGTAACTGGCGTGAGTGCGGGAACAACAACCATCACTTACAAAAACAGCAATGGCTGTATCAAAACAGCCAGCTTTACGGTCAATGCCTTACCTACGATTAGTGGTACTTTAAGTGCTTGCGTAGGAGGTTCATCTACGCTTACTGGTTCTGCTACTGCTGATGCGACCACGCCATGGGCATCGTCTAACACAGCAGTTGCCACGGTTACTAGCGCAGGAGTAGTAACGGGTGTGAATGCGGGTACAACAACTATCACCTACAAGAACAGCAATGGTTGTACGGTTTCCTCAACGTTCACCGTCAATGCCTTGCCTACGATTAGCGGTACTTTAAATGCTTGCATTGGAGGTACTTCTAGTTTAACTGGCTCTGCTACTGCTGATGCAACCATGCCCTGGTCATCGTCTAACACAGCTGTCGCCACTATTTCGAGTACAGGTGTAGTAACTGGTCTGACTGGGGGTACAACTACGATTACTTACAAAAACAGCAATGGTTGTACCATTACCACCCCTTTCACCGTCATTGACTTGCCTACGATTAGCGGTACTTTTAGTGCTTGCATTGGACAAACCTCAACTTTGACTGGTTCGGGAACTCCATTTGCCACCACACCATGGGCATCATCGAATACTGCAATAGCTACTGTATCTAGCACAGGTGTGGTAACTGGAGTATCAGGAGGAACGGCAGTTATTACGTACAAAAATTCGAATGGTTGCACGGTTATCGTAACGTTCACCGTCAATGCCTTGCCTACGATTAGCGGTACTTTAAATGCTTGCATTGGTAGTACTTCTAGTTTAACTGGCTCTGGTACTGCTGATGCGACCACGCCTTGGGCATCGTCTAACACAGCAGTCGCCACTATTTCGAGTACAGGTGTAGTAACTTGTCTGACTGCGGGTACAACTACGATTACCTACAAGAACAGCAATGGCTGTACCCAAACAGCCACCTTCACCGTCAATGCCTTACCTACGATTAGCGGTACTTTAAATGCTTGCATTGGTAGTACTTCTAGTTTAACTGGCTCTGGTACTGCTGATGCGACCATGCCCTGGGCATCGTCTAACACAGCAGTCGCCACTGTTTCGAGTACAGGTGTAGTAACTGGCGTGAGCGTGGGTACAACAACCATCACCTACAAAAACAGCAATGGTTGTATTATTACCGCCACCTTTGCTGTAAATGCACTGCCAACTATGTCTGGTACTCTAGTAGCCTGCGTAGGACAAACCTCAACTTTGACTGGTTCGGGAACTCCATTTGCGACCACGCCTTGGGCGTCGTCTAACACAGCAGTTGCCACCGTGTCGAGTACAGGTGTGGTAACTGGAGTATCGGGAGGAACGGCAGTTATTACGTACAAAAATTCGAATGGCTGTACGGTTACCGCAACGTTCACGGTCAATGCTTTGCCTACGATTAGTGGTACTTTAAGTGCTTGCGTAGGAGGTACAGTTACCCTTACGGGTTCCGCTACTGCTGATGCGACCACGCCTTGGGCATCGTCTAACACAGCAGTCGCTACTGTTACTAGCACTGGTGTTGTGAGTGCTTTAAGCGCAGGCACTACAACTATCACCTACAAAAATTCTAATGGCTGTGTTATTACTGCCACCTTTACCGCTCATCCGATACCATTAGCACCAACAGTAGTCAGTCCATTAAATCTTTGCCACAAAGCAGTAGCAGGTTCATTGACGGCAACGGGTACTTCATTGCTTTGGTACACGGCACCTACAGGAGGTGTAGGTACGGCAACTGCACCATTACCAAGTACCGCTACACCAAGTACTACATACTACTATGTAAGTCAGACTACGGCTGTGGGTTGTGAAAGTCCAAGAGCAACATTGAACGTGGTGGTGCAACCATTGCCTGTGCTTACAGTTAGCTCGCTTATGCCTTCAGGTTTTGTATTTTGTAGAAAGAGCAGTATTTTATTAAAAGTAACTGCGCCAACAGCTACTGCATATCAGTGGGCTTATTCTGGAACAAATATTAGCGGAGCAACAAGAGATACCATTTCTGCGACTACAGCAGGTTATTGGACAGCCAAAGTAACGGATAGCTACGGATGTAAAAATCAAGATTCAATATTGGCAAAACAAGATACCTCTGTTGTTCCATCTTTATCGCCAACATCTGTTTCGATTTGCGAAGAGGGTACTGCTTTGTTAACCTGCAATCCTGGTTATCCGAGCTACACATTCAATTGGTATAAAGATGGATTACCTTTGGCAGGAGCTTCTACGGCATCTAATATTGTTGCAGCGTCTCTTCCTGGATTGTACAATGTAATTGTGACCAATTATTATGGTTGTATTGATACTACCACTATTTCAGTAGTGAGTAATTATCCCAAACCTGCCAAGCCAACAGTGATTACAACAATGGAACCCTTGTTAGAATGTTCAGGTACTTATCTCTACTACCAATGGTATAAGAACGGTGTCACTATTTTTGGTGCAAAAGCTAAGAAATACAAAGCGACGAGTAAAGGGCTATACCATGTAGAAATAACAGACCAAAATGGTTGCTTGAATTATTCAGATACAGTCAATATTGAATCAAACTCTATCAAAGAAGCCAATATTATTAAATCAGAAATCAAACTTTATCCAAACCCAACACAGAATATCGTATACATAGAAGCTCCCATAAAAGTGAATATCCGTGTTACTGATATGATTGGTAAATTGATTTTTGAAGCTAAAGAAGCTAGTAAGATAGACTTGGGTTCTTATGCCGATGGAATGTATTTAATCACCATCACAGATACCGAAGGAAACTACATCGGTACTGAAAAAATTAAAAAATTGAGTGAGTAAATCATTCAATCAACACTATTGTCGCTCAGTACAGTCGAATTATTTCAATTCGGCTGTGCTTGGTGTATTAAATTTTTTAATGAAATTTATCGTTCCTAAACGGATTGGAATAAAAACTTATAGGCAGCTACTAGGTCTTTAACCTAAATTAGGAGAAGCATTTTTAGCTTCTAGTATGAGTTTATACAGCAATAAAAGACCTTTCTACTGTGGTGTTCAAACGCTTGATTTTGTCCCATTTTTGGAAATGGTAGCAGTATTGCTTCAATCCATATTTTGCAGTAGGTATCTATGAACCGTTTTTGGAAAAATTTCGACTGCAAAGCAGTAGAAAATATACAACGCAAACATTTGAATAGCTATCTAAAGCATCAACAATAGACCTTCAAAAAGGAGGGTGTTTTTGGAGCAGATTATCCAAAAATACCGCTACTGCAAAATCTGGGTTGAACCGTAGTTCTTAGTCTTGGTTTGCCGTCGTCTCTTTGCTCCCAACGCCTAAAAAGCCCGGCCACATATTCTGTAGTCGGGCTTTTGTCTTGAAGCCTAAATTATGAACTACATCATTGCTTTCAATTGTTCTATCAAAATATCAATTTCAGCTTGCGTATTATGTTTGCAAAAAGAAAATCGAATCGGAATCATTTCATTCGCTTTATCTCCATGCAATGCTTCAATAACATGACTGATAGAAGTTGTGCCACTAGAGCAAGCGCTGCCTGCGCTAATGCAAATGCCTGCCATGTCTAAATTAAAAAGCAATAACTCCGACTTAGTTGTTTTAGGAAAAGAAACATTAAGGATGGTATAAAGACTTTTGTCAAAACTATCACCATTCAATTGCACTTGAGGAAATGCGTCTTTAAGTTTTTGGAATAAATAGGATTTCAAGCCCAAGATATAGGTGCTATCTTTTACCATATTATCAGCTGCTAATTCAAGTGCTTTAGCAAAGCCTACAATACCATAAATATTCTCTGTGCCAGCACGCATATTACGCTCTTGTGCGCCTCCGTGTATCATTGGCTTTATTTGCATAGCAGCGTTTACATACAAAATGCCTGCACCTTTAGGTCCATGAAATTTGTGACCCGAAGCACTGGCAAACTGAACATTTAATGCAGAAAGATTAATAGGGTAGTGACCAATCGTTTGTACCATATCGCAATGAAAAATGGCATCATATTTTTCGCAAAGTATTCCGATGGCTGCTACATCAGATAGATTGCCAATTTCATTATTGGCATTCATCAAGCTCACTAAGGTTTTCTCGGAATGGCTGCTCAGTAATGTTTCTAAATGATTTAGATCAATTTGTCCATTTTCCAACAGAGAAACATAGCTAATCGGAATATGGTATTCTTTTGCCGCAGCTTCTATACAATGCAATGTGGCATGATGTTCTATTGGAGCGCTAATAATATGCGTGCAATTCAAATCACGAACGGCTGCATAAATTGAAGTATTCGTACTTTCAGTACCTCCTGAAGTAAAGAATATTTCTCCAGGAGTAGTACCTAAAATTTTTGCAACCTTTTTACGCGCATTTTCAATCGCCATTTTTGTTTCTCTACCATAAGAATATACCGAAGATGGGTTGCCAAACTTTTCGGTCAAATAAGGCATCATAGCATTTAATACATCTGTATCCAAAGCGGTAGTTGCAGCATTATCAAAATAAATTCTAGTCATTCTCTAAAAAAATTCAGCAAAGTAAAGATTAATTTTCTTTTTCATTTTGGAGTGTTTCGTTAAAAATAAAAAAGCGAATCGGTTAAAAACATAAATTGGTATGGGCTATTAGAGGCATTATAAAGATTAGAGTAAAGCCTTGAATTGGGTATATTCATCAGTATCTTCTGTGCTACAGATGGTGGTGTATTGGCATCCACCATTTGTAACGGCTTGGCGAATATTTTTTACTCGATCGTCTGGACTGGGGTGGCTACTCAAAAATGCTGGGGGTGTAGCACCGCCTTGGTCTATAATTTTTTGAAAGAAATTGGTTGCTCCATCAGAATGGTATTGAGTCGAACACAAATATTGTACAGAGTATTCATCCGCTTGGCTTTCATCTGTACGGCTAAATTGTAACGAAATTAATTGGCTGCTCACTTGAGTGCGTAAACCTTGATTTTTTCCCAACACTACATCCAGCATGGTTGGGATACCATATTGTTTTGTCATTTGATTGGTGCTATGACGCATATCTGCATGAGCCATTTCATGCCCCATCACACCTGCCAAAGAAGATGGGTTGTCTAAATACTTAATTAAACCGGTATAAACATAGAAGCCTCCAGGGGGCCCCAAAGCATTCTGTACATTATCGTCTTTAACGATTTTTACCTCCCAAGCAAAGTCGTCTTTGTGTGTTATCTGGTCGCTGGCTAAAATCTCATCTCGAAGGGCATTGATATAGGCATAAGCTTGAGTATTTGTTGCTAGATTAAGAATCGGATAATTAGCAGGGGCCGATTCTATTTGATTTTTTGTCTGAAGTCCTAAAGTTTTATCACCCTCAATAAAGAATATATTGAGTCCTCCATTTTTGCCGCAACTGCTCAATATCAAAAATGAACTCAACAAGAGAGGTGCAATAAATAAAACCTTTAGCGTGCTCATGTCGAAAAATATTTAAAGTGTTATGGGAGACCCTATTTATGATAAAGTCATGGACATTTTAAATTCTTTCAGACTAATCATCCTTTGTAATTCCGGATCCCATATTTTGAGTTTGAAACAGGCAATAATATCTTTTATCTTCAAAGTAGTTTCTTTAGCTAATTGTAGTTCTTTAATTTCTTGGTAGGCAGTAGGTAGGCGATAAAAAGGGATTCTTGCGTTCAAATGATGGATATGATGGTAACCAATATTTCCAGAAAACCAACTCATGATTTTTCCTGTTTTCATATAACTGCTAGAGTCTAAGGCCGCTTTTTCGTAAGTCCAATCTTCATTATTATTGAAAATGACACCCGGAAAATTGTGTTGTGCATAAAATAGGTAGGACCCTATTGCGCAGGTGATAGAAAAGGGTATCAAAATGGTATAAATCCAAGTCTGAGCGTCAAAAAAGAAAAATACAAATGCCGAAAGTGCCAAGTGCAAGATAAGAGCGATGAGAGAATCCCAATGTTTTTTGGGAGTGCTGGCAAAAGAAGCGATACACATGCCAAATATGAATATGGTAAAATATCCCAATAAAATTACTAAGGGATGACGTATGGCCAAATAAGATGCGCGTTCGCCTTTACTCATTGAAGCAAATTTTTTCTTAGTTGCAATTGGGTAAGAGCCAATACTGGCACTAAATAATTTTGAATTATTCTTGTGGTGATAATCATGCGAACGCTTCCAAATACTTGCAGGGGTCAACATATAAAGACCATAAGCCGACATGATAAACTTGGCAATCTTTGATTTTTGTAAAATGGCATGATGTTCGAAATCATGGTAGATGATAAACATACGCATCATTAACAAAGCCATTAATACACTACATGTCAGTCTGATAGCGATATAATGATGATATACTTGAGAATAAATGGTACCACCCATCGCTAATAAAAAAAGCATTAATGTACTGAGTAATACAAACCAACTTTTGGAACGTTGTTCCTGTGCATAAGGCTTTGTTGCTAGTATTAATTCCTTTCCTGTTCGCATTATTTTGTTCGTCTATAAAATGAATTTAGAATTTGTGTTGTGTTAGGCTCTACTGTGCTTCCACCGCCGATGCGTCCAAAGCCATGTTTCGGGCTGCAATATAATATCTTCTTCCAACCTTTTGGTATGTGCCTCCGTCAATTTTCCGTCAGTATATTCTGAGGGATTCATTATATCCTTTTCGTTTATTACAATTTTATAATAACCGCGTTTCACTTTTTGAACCGAAACAAACAGAACCAAGCGTTTCATTCTGGTCGCAATTTTTTCGGGCCCCAAAAATACGGGAGTGTCTTGCTTTAAGAAATTCATCCAGTGTGCATTATGAGTCTGCGGTGTTTGGTCAGCTATAAATGCAGTGGCAGTCAGTTCGTTCTTGTGCCGTACCATTTCTTTAAAAGTATCATTCATGGCTATCAGTTTGGTGCCAAAGCGGGTGCGCATTTTGTACATCAACTGATTAAAGAATGGGTTGCTTAGCGGGTGGTAGATAACATATAGTTGCTGTGGGCATAAAATACTAAAAGTATTTCCTGCCCATTCCCAATTGCCCTTATGTCCAAGAACTAAAATGATACTTTGCTTTTTTTCTGCCAATCTATTTAAAAGAGCTAATGAATCTTCGTCAAAATAACAATGGCGCAACATGGATTTTTTGCTGATGCTTAACGTTTTGATAGTTTCTAACAGCAAGTCGCAAAAATAACGGTAAAATGATTGGACTAATTGATTTAATTCTTTTTCAGTTTTTTCAGGAAAAGATTTTTTCATATTGTCTTTAACATCGCTTGTCCGATAGCCAATGATATGAAATATTAAGATGTAGATAATGTAAGATAGGATATATAATATCGGGAAGGGTAGTACCGACAAAATATAAATAAACGGCAAAATGATATAATAAGATACTGCTTTGATAAGACCAAACTTTTACAATAGTAATAAATTGCAAACACATTCTTGCAAAAGTACTCTTTATTCTACTAAAAAGGAACTGTATGTTGCGGCGTACAAAGCTATTAAGAATAATAAATTTGAAACAAAACAATGCTGAGTATTGCCAAAAAACCAACTTTTTGTCCCTCATTCTGCAAGGATTATAACAGTATAAAGGATAGCTCCTTGTTTTTAAAGTTAAAATGCTATATTTGCCGACTTTATTTTTTACATATTACTACTGATTTAACCCCACAAGACCTATGCAATTAAAAGGTTTGGTAAAATTTTTTACCGTAGCACTGATTCTAATTTCGCTGTATCAACTGTCTTTCACCTTTATTGTGAAAAATGTAGAGAACAAAGCTAGAGCTTCTGCACGCAGCTTTGTAATGGCTAAAAAACCTGAATTAAAGAATAATTCAGACGAACAAAATGCAGCTATTGATGCTCGTTTCGACCAAATTACAGATAGCTTACAAGGAGAAACTATCTTTAATGCATTGATTAGAAAATACACCTATCAGCAAGCCAAAGATCAAGAAATGAACTTGGGCCTTGATTTGCAAGGTGGTATGAATGTGACCTTAGAGGTAGGCTTAGATGGTCTTGTTCGTTCAATGAGTAATAATCCCAAAGATCCTGCTCTTAACAAAGCTATAGCTGATGCCAATAAGCTGAAAGCCAATAGCGATGCAGATTTCATCAAATTGTTTGGAGATGCTTATAAAGCCAATAACGCTGGAGGTTTAGCTGCATTATTTACCAAACCATCTGAAAAAAATATCTCCTTAAGTTCTACCGATGAACAGGTTTTGGCTCGTATTCGTTCCGAAGCCGATGAGGCAATTGATCGTACCTATAATGTAATACTTACCCGTATTGATAAATTTGGTGTGGCAAACCCAAGTGTAAATTTGAACAAGAGTAAAGGAATTATTTCTGTAGAGTTAGCAGGTGTTCGCAATCCAGAGCGCGTTCGTACCTATCTTCAATCTACAGCCCGTTTGCAATTTTGGTCCGTGTTTGTACCCGATAGAAATTTTTGGGATGCGCTCGTCAAAGCCGATGACGCACTTGCCGCTTCTTTGAACGGAACAAAAGCTACAGATACTATTCAAAAAACAGACTCAATTGTATCGAAAGCACCTACAGTGGCAAATGATAGCAGTAAAACTGTAGCAAAAGACTCTAGCCTCGCCTCTTTGATGAATGGTCAGAGTGATGCCAAATCAAAGACTGATACAGCAGGCAACAAAATGGCGAAAAAACCATTGTTGTCAATGCTCGGTGGTGGAGGTAATGGTGGTGCTGCGTTTGCGTATATCGAAAAAAAGAATGCCAAAGCATTTTTGGAATATCTTGAAATGGATGTTGTAAAAAGTAAATTACCCAATAATATCCGTATCATCTTAGATGCAGAGAATGGTAAAAATAAATTTAATCCAAATGCGCCACTAGGTGTATATGCCATTAAATTAGTACCTGGCAAAGATGGAGCGCTACTTGAAGGAGATAATATTACCAATTCTCGTGCCGACTTCAATCAATTATCTGGCAAGCGCGAAGTAATCATGAACTTCACCAATGCAGGCGATCGTTTATTCAAAAAATTGACAGGAGAAAACAAAGGAGGCTTTATTGCTGCCGTTTTGGATGACCGTGTTTATTCTGCCCCTTCTGTAAGCGAAGAAATTTCTGGCGGAAGCTGCTCTATCACAGGTAGTTTCACTCAAGAAGAAGCAGAAGATTTGTCTAATATCTTGAAATCAGGAAAATTGTCTGCTCCTGCTCACATTGTTCAAGAACAATTGGTAGGTCCGACCCTTGGCCAAGAGTCTATTATTGATGGTAGAAACTCTTTAATCCTTTCCTTTATTGTTATTTTCCTGTTGATGTTGGTTTATTACAATACCGCAGGAGTTGTCGCAAACATCGCCTTAATCTTGAACTTGTTCTTTACTGCAGGTATTCTTGCCTCTGCACATGCCACATTGACTATGGCAGGTATAGCTGGTTTGGTATTGACAGTAGGTATGGCAGTAGATACAAACGTAATTGTATTCGAGCGTATCAAAGAAGAATTGACTTTGGGCAAAAGTTATAAGCAAGCAATTGACGATGGTTACAAACGCTCTTATGCGCCTGTACTAGATGGTCATATCTCACAATTTATCACTGCGGCTATCTTATTTGCCTTTGGGCTCGGCCCCGTAAAAGGATTTGCTTATACCCAAATGTGGGGATTGTTCTTATCTGTATTCTGTGGCTTATTGGTATCACGTTTAGTTACCGATATATGGATGAAAAAAGAACGCCATTTCAATTATTTTACAAAACTTTCTAGCTCTATCTTCCGCAAAGCTCATTTCAAATTTATTGAGGCGCGTAAATACACCTATATCATTAGCGGAATTATTTTTATCCTAGGTATATCTTCTATTTTCCATGGTTTCAATTATGGTGTTGAATTTGCTGGAGGTCGTAGCTATACCATCAAGTTTGCTGAAAAACACACCACTACTGAAGTAAAAGATAAATTGAAAAAGTATTTCAATGACGAGTATCCTGTAGTAAAAACAATTGGAACAAAAGACAATCTTAATATTACCACCGCTTACATGATTGATAATCAGGGCGACTCTGTGAGTAAGCAAGTGCGTAACCAATTGTATGAAGGTTTGAAATCAGAAAATCTGATAGCTGCATCTACAACGTATGATGAGTTTACAAAACATTATATAGACGAAGAAAAAACAGTATTGCCCACAATCTCTGATGATTTGAAAAAAGGTGCTGTTAAGGCAACAATTTTTGCAGTTCTCGCCATCTTCTTATACATCTTGGTGCGTTTCCGCAAATGGCAATACTCTTTAGGTACGATTATCTCTTTACTCCATGACGTTTGTGTCACTTTTGCAGTATTTTCTTTCTTTAAAGATATCACCCCATTCGCATTAGAAATAGATCAACACTTTATTGCAGCGGTGTTGACCGTGATAGGGTTTTCGATGAACGATACCGTGATTGTATTTGATCGTGTGCGCGAGTACTTCCGTAAAAATCCGAGCGAAGGAAAAATCAGCGTTATCAATCGCGCCATCAATGATACCCTTAGCCGTACGGTAATGACTTCATTGACGGTATTCCTTACCGTTCTTATCCTCTTTATTTTTGGAGGAGAAGCTACTCGAGGTTTTGCCTTTGCGATGCTCATAGGTGTGGTAACAGGTACTTATTCTTCAATTTTTGTAGCAGCCCCGGTATTGGTAGATTTGGACAAAAAAGATACCCTGCAAAACGAATTAGATAGAGAAGCTATCGTAGCTGCATTGAAACAAGAAGCATAAGTAATTAATTTTAGTTATATTGTACATTTCAATCGCCTCACCCTACCATGAGGCGATTGTTTTTTGAAAAATAGCTACAGCGTTATACTTTTTTTATTTTTATCACAATTAATGCAAAAATATTTTTGTCGTTTCAGTAAAATGCTGCACCTTTGCAGTCCTTAAAAAAACAAAAATTATGGCAAGAGTTTGTCAAGTGACTGGAAAGCGACCAATGGTGGGTCATAAAGTTTCATTCTCTAATAAGAAAGCATTACGTCGTTTTATGCCCAATTTGCAAGTAAAACGTATGTATCTTGCTGAAGAAGATAAATGGATTACCTTGAAGTTGTCAACAGAAGCATTGCGTACCATCAATAAAAATGGTTTGCTTGCAACTGTAAAACACTTGCGTGCAGAAGGTCACAAAATATAGTAATTAATAAAGCATCAAAACATTCATTAGAAAATGGCAAAGAAAGGCAACCGCGTACAGGTAATATTGGAATGCACAGAGCATAAAAACAGCGGCTTAGCGGGAACCAGCCGTTACATTACCACTAAAAACAAAAAGAACACTCCAGAGCGTATTGAGTTGAAAAAATACAATCCGTTGATGAAACGCGTGACTGTTCATAAAGAAATTAAATAATTTTACTTCAATTCCTTAAAATATTCTGAGTAATGGCAAAAGCAGCTAAAACCGCGATTAAGAAAGATCCTAAACAAGCCGCAGAGGCGAAAAATTACACTAAAGTAATTAAAGCAGTGCGTAGCCCAAAAACAGGAGCTTATACGTTCAAAGAAAACATCATTCACAAAGACAAAGTGAAAGATTTTTTAGCGAGCTAATTTTATCGCATTACCTTTTTTAGGCTGACCTTTCTTTTAGTAGGTCGGCCTTTTTTTTTTAAAAAAAAAGCATCTAATAATGCGTACTAGTATTTTTATATTGTGTTGTATTTTGATTGCTTGTCAGCATGAGTCGGCGACGATACAGAACAAGCCCTCTGGCGCAACTATTGCCGATAGTTTAGTATCGAAGATTACCCAAGGCGATTTGGTTTTAAGGGCAGGAAAAGATGAAATGAGTCAATTGTTTTGCCGACTAAATGCTCGAAATAAAAATTATTCTCATTGTGGTGTTGTTTTCAAAACAGACTCGGGCTGCTATGTATATCACATCATTGGAGGAGTCGATAATTTCGAGGGTAAAATAGTTTACGAGCCAATGGCTCATTTTGTAAGTAATGCAAAGAATACTCGTTGGGCAATTGTACATTATGACTTGGATAGCCTTATAAGAGCTGCTTTTTGTAAAAGAATACTACAGTATGCCCAACAGCATATTACTTTTGACTCGCAATTTGACTTAGCAACAGAGCATCAAATGTATTGCTCCGAAATGGTAAGTAAAGCATTTGTGTTTGCAACTCACGATACCGATTACATATCTAAGACAATTGCTCATTCGGGTAAGCCCTATATTGCCATAGATAATCTGTTTGACAATAATCACGGTCGAATCATTTGTGAAGTAATCTACAATTGATTAGCTTCGCAGCGTAATTTGAATTCAGAAAATGAAAAATAAAATTCTAGTATTTTCCATATCAATATTTCTTTCGTGGGGTTTCCAGAGTTGTGCACCCAAGCCGTCTAAAGATGTTGCTCAAAAATATTTGAATAGTTTGTTGGTCAATACCGATATTGAAGCGGCGAAGAAATATTGTGATTCTAATTCAAAAGAAATTATTGATCAGGCTATGTTGCTATACCCTGTTCCGGATTCTGTAAAAGAATTGGCAAAAAGCACCAAGATAAGTATTGTAGATGTAAAAGAAGAGGGTGATAATGCCGTGGTAACCTATATTTCATCCAAGCACCCTGAAAATAAACAGGCATTGAAAATGGTGAAGATAAAAGGACAATGGTTAGTAGAATTAAACAAAGTAATGGATGAGAAAGATGCTGTAACTCTTGCTGCTACATCAGCACCTACAGAAATGACGTCAGATACAACTTCTACAACAGTAATTGATACATCCTCTAAAGCAGCAGAAGAGCTCCCAGAAAAAAAATAATTTTGTAAGGTCTAAGGTTTACAGAACCCTGATGTTCAATTAATCGTTTGGGTAAGTTCTTGTGGCTTTGATATTGCGCATCATTCCGCCCCATTTTGTTCGAGCAATTGGAGATTGTTTGAAATAGTGTTTAAAATTATCTTCCGAGATTGCTTCCCACTCTTTGGAGGATAAATTCAAAACCTGAGTTAAAGGTTTAAAAGCCAATTCGGTATGAGGTTTCGAAAAACGATTCCAAGGACAAACATCTTGACAAACATCGCAACCAAAGGTCCATCCTTGCATTTGAGTTTGTAGTTCTTGAGGTATGAGTGCGTCTTTGAGTTCGATAGTAAGATAAGAGATACACTTGCTGCCATCTATAACGGTAGGATTTATAATCGCATCTGTAGGGCAAGCATCTATACATCGAGTGCAAGTGCCGCAATGGTCTGTTACAAATGGTGTATCATAGGTCAAATCTAAATCACAAATTAGTGTTGCAATAAAAAAGAAAGAGCCCGCTTTGTTGTGGATAAGATTGGCATTTTTGCCTACCCAGCCCAGTCCGCTTTTCTGCGCCCATGCACGCTCTAGCACAGGCGCACTATCTACAAATCCTCTGCCGGTTACATCGCCAATATTTGATTTGATAAAGGCGAGTAGCGTATTCAACTTTTCTCGAATCACATAATGGTAATCAATTCCCCAGGCATATTTAGCAATTTTTGGAGCGGCCTCATTTTGTTTTTCTTCGGGATAATAATTGAGTAATAGTGTGATGACTGATTTGGCTTCGGGAACTAATTTTCTCGGGTCAATACGTAAATCAAAATGACGTTCCATATAAGCCATTTTGCCCTGATAATCTTTATTCAGCCATGTTTCTAATCTTTTGGCATCCTCTGTCAATTCGGTAGCCGCTGCAATACCGCATTGCATAAAACCAAGCCTTTTGGCTTCAGATTTGATGAGTTGTGTGTTTTTTTCTGTAGAAGTAAACACTCTATTCTAAATTTGTTTTAAATTCAATCCTCGAATTTTAAGCAATAGGGCGGCATATTGATTGAAGTGTATCTTGGGGATTGCCGCAATGATAGTACAAAATAATTGCAGTTCTTGTTTGATAATTTCTGCCTCACATTGCTTTAATAAATACAATAACTCACTCATCGTATTATAATCTACGGTGATTTCCACTCGCTGGGTAATCCACTTTTCAATGGAAGCCGCACCTTTTATAGCCTCTGTTGCAGCCGTCTTATAGGCATTGATCAATCCGGGAACACCCAGCATAGTGCCGCCGTAATAACGAACAACGACAACCAGTATGTTGGTATAGCCTGCACTATCAATTTGCCCTAGAATGGGTCTTCCTGCGCTACCGCTAGGCTCTCCATCATCGCTTGCTCTGAATGATAGTCCCTCTGTGCCTAAGCGATAAGCAAAACAATGATGGGTAGCTTTGGGGTGTTCTTTTTTGACTTCTTGTAGTACCTGTTTACTCTGCTCTACATGTAGGATAGGGTAGGCATAGCCATAAAACTTGCTGTTTTTATCTTTAAACAAAGAATTACCTGCTTGCGCAATCGTTTTATATCTGTCCTTACTGGTACTCATTTTTTAGTTGCTGATTACTCTTATTTCTACTCTTCTGTTTTTCTGCGCATCTTCTTCTGTTTTTTCGACAGCTATAATAGGCCTGCGTTTGCCGTAACCTATGTACCCAAGTCTGCTTGCGGCGATACCGCTTTCTATTAAGTACTGATAAATAAAGTGTGCTCTGTTTTCTGATAATTTGAGTTCATGTGTATCCGTATCAAGTGCATCTCCGTCGCCTTTCATGCAACATACATGACCTTCTATTTGAATAGCAAGGTCAGGATAATTTTTGAGTGTTTGCAACAATTCTACTAATATCGGTTCACTTTCTTTAGTGATAAAGTGTCTTGTAGGTTGAAAGTGAATGGCTTCGATACGCATTACCTCATTCACTTTGAGCTCAGTTAAGGTTTCGAATCGGTTTTTTATAATTGGTTTAGATTGTTCTTCCGAAGTCGTTGCGCGCTCTTTATATGTTTTCTTTTTTTCCATGCTAATTATAGGAACCAGTTCGCCATTTTCCTTTATCTCAGCTATTCTCATTTTATGTATTTCGGGTGTGGCAGAAGGGTAGGCTTGATGTTGCGCACTGTTTTTTTTCTTAATAAAAATAGCTACCCGCCTGTCTTCAGGGTAGCCTTCGATTGATTTTGCCAAGTTCCTTTTTACTTCACCAATGCCTTCACAAATCAATATTTGTTTGGGGTCTATTTTTTTTGAACATAAATATTGAGCTACATTTTTAGCTCTGTTTTTTGCTAATTCCATATTACTGGCTTCATTGCCTAAATAATCGGCATAACCGTAGATGAGTAAAGATTGATTTGTCGCAACAGACGCTACAGAATCCAAACGTTTTTGGGCAGAGTAATCAAGCAATGTGCTATTAATAGGGAATAAAATTTTAACTGTATCATAACCATATTGCGCCTTAGAAGAAGTAAGGCTGAACATTAGTATCAATATGGGATAGACACTTTTCAAGGCTATTGTATTTAAAATCAAAAAAGAGAATACTAAATAATACAACGCCAATCGTTGTCTATTCAATATTCTCTATAATGAAGGATATAATATTGGGCTTTGAGGATAAGTTATTTGCTTGGACCTCTTGGTGCTTGACCTCTATACTTCTTGTGTGGCAACATTCTCTTGTGGCAACTAGAAGCGATAAGTGATACAAAAACTAGCGTAAATAAAGCAAAAGTGATGTATTTATTGATTTTCATAAAGGCAAACAATTAAAATTAAGTCGGATAAAGGTAAAAAAAATATTGAGAAAACAATAGGCTTCTGAAAAACTGATGTAATTATTGGTGTAATTCTATTTTAAGGTCATTGAGGAGTAATAATGATAATTGTTCAGAAACTAAACATCCTGATAAATACGTTTATCAGGATGTTCTCTATGAAAATTAAGAACTATTGTTCTTCGAAATCACTTGTCTTAGGTATGGTGTCTGAAGGATTGCGTAGTTTGCTGTGTTTGCCGCTGTAAGAAAAGTAAATGACCAAACCAATAGCAAGCCAAACAATTAACCTCAGCCAATTTTCTACGCCAAGACCAAAAATCATTGCACCGCAAACAATAATACCCAATATAGGAACAAAAGGAACCAATGGGGTTTTGAATTGGCGAGGAAGGTTAGGGTCAGTTTTGCGCAAAATAATAACAGCAGCACAAACAAGCATAAAGGCAAAAAGTGTACCTATACTAGTCATATTACCTACTACATCGCCTGGAACAAACGCAGCAAATAATCCGACTAGTACAAGTATGACTAAATTGGCTTTGTATGGTGTTTTGAATTTTGGATGTAGAACACTGAATGATTGTGGCAACAAGCCATCTTTACTCATGGAGTAGAATACACGACTTTGTCCTAAAAGCATTACAAGAATTACCGAAGAGAATCCAGCCAAAATTGCTACCGTAACTAGTTTCGCTAACCACTCGTAACCCGGCATAAAAGTATTGATGGCTGCCACTACAGAAGCTTCTTTGCCTGTTGTGCGGAAAAAATTTACAGGTGCGATACCTGTAAGTACATGAGCAAAAAGCAGGTACAATAAAGTGCAGATGGCAAGAGAGCCAAGTATCCCGATGGGCATTGATTTTTTAGGATTCTTAGTTTCCTGTGCAGCCGTACTCACTGCATCAAAACCAATAAAAGCAAAGAATACAGCACCTGCTGCCGTCAAAATACCCATAATGCCGCCATAGTTATGATTAATACCCATGTGGTCAGTATAGGTAGTGGGTTCAGGGATATAGGGAATATGGTTGTAAGGATTAATAAATTGCCATCCTAATACAATGATGAGTATAACAATGCAAACTTTTGTAACCACAATAACGCCATTGACAAACGCAGACTCTTTGGTGCCTTTGATAAGCAATAAACTCAATAAAGATACAATGCCCAAAGCAGGAAGATTGATGATGCCTTGTTGTACCATTCCGGCAGCATCAGGTAGCGAATGCTCGAATGGCGAATGACATAAGGCATAGGGTATCGGATTCATGTGAAAAACTTGAACCAGTAAATTGTTCAAGTACTCGCTCCAAGCTATACCCACCGTAGCGGCACCTACAGCGTATTCCAGTACTAAATCCCAACCAATAATCCAAGCCATTAACTCACCCATTGTAGCATAAGTATAGGTGTAGGCACTACCCGATATCGGTATAGAAGAAGAAAGCTCGGCATAACAAAGACCTGCCAATGCACAGCCAATAGCGGCAAGAACAAAGCCAATGGTGACAGAAGGTCCTGCATTTTCGGCTGCCGCAGCAGCTGTACGGACAAATAAACCCGCACCAATGATGGCACCAATACCGAG
The DNA here is from genome assembly GCA_030054025.1 of Phycisphaerales bacterium. Classification (GTDB taxonomy): domain Bacteria; phylum Bacteroidota; class Bacteroidia; order Chitinophagales; family Chitinophagaceae; genus Rurimicrobium. The sequence goes on from JASGCQ010000026.1 coordinate 18,448, forward strand.
TGCTACCAAAGAGCCTGAACCAAGGGTTCGCTTCATTCCGCTTTCGCCAATCCCAGCATCGGCAACTATTTTGTCAATTGATTTTTTAGCAAATAAACTCATAATAAAGTTGAGGCTTTTAGTTAATTATGGCTAAAGATAATCGTTTCTATTAAAATCAAAAATCCGAGGGTTTTAATTTATTGTAGATAGTATCCTTGATTTTTTGACAAATCATTAGTTTGCTGCACGATTTTTTTGCCGTAGGTTTGGCAGATGTTTCAATTCCAATGCTTTTACCGCTATACTTCATTATGGGCAATTTTATGTTCCATTAGTCAGTATGCCTATGCGCAACCTACATTGCCCGATTTAGCCAGCGTACAAGAAAATGGCGTTAATATTCTTGCCTGGAATTGCCAATATGATGGGCTAAAATCCATAGTCGTCCAACGTTCTAGCGATAGCAACTTTAACTATATTACCATAGGATATGTCCGTAACATAAAGAAAGGAGTGCAATTTTACCTTGATGGACATCCTAAAGCAGGAGCAAATTGGTATCGAGTTAAATTAGTTTTTGGTTCTGATTTGTCTTGGACGAGTAACCGTATAAAAGTAATGGTAGATAGTGCTACTGTTGCTAAGGGCAGAGTACTACCTTCAAACGATTCTTTGCAAGGTATGGCCGCCAAATTTCAAACAAAGTCAGTCCAAATTACAGATTCAAGTACAGGCAAAACAGAGAAAAAATCCGTTATCGTAACTTCAACCCTAAAGAATAATTCAGATACAGCAAAATCAAACAACGGACTTTCTTTGACTATTAAGATACCAGATATAGAAAATGTAAATTCCTATTCTTATCTCAAGTCTCAATACGTTTTTACAAATTCTTTTACAGGACATGTCAATATCGAAATTACCGATGCAAAAACCAATAAATATTCCATTGAATTTTATGATGCTAAAAATATTAAAATATTAGAAGTGCCTAAAATCAATGAAACCAATGTAATTCTCGATAAGCGTAATTTTCAACGGGTAGGGATGTACAAATTTGAATTGTACAAAGACAAGGTAAACATCGAAACAGGGTATATAACCATTTATTAGTTATGCCAATTTCACAGCAAAGACCTCTTCAAAATGTTTGTTGATTTCGGCTTTTACGAGATTCATATCAATCGTTTCACCAAGTTCTTTTTGTATAGAGGTAACGCCCTTATCGGTAATGCCACAAGGCACGATATAATCAAAATATTTAAGGTCGGTATTGACATTTAAGGCAAAGCCATGCATGGTTACCCAACGGCTGCAACGCACACCCATAGCACATATTTTCCGCTCTTTACCCTTAATATCCGCGTCTAGCCAAACACCTGTAGAGCCAGGTAAGCGGTCGCCTACAATGCCCCAATGGGCAATGGTTCGGATAATCACTTCTTCTAGCCTGCGCATATATTTACCCAAGTCGGTATAGATTTTTTCAAGGTCTAGGATAGGGTAGCCCACTATTTGCTGTGGTCCGTGGTAGGTAATATCCCCACCACGATTGGTCTTATAAAAAGTAACCTCTAGCTCTTTAAGTCGGGTATCATTGAGTAATAAATTTTCCATCATCCCACTTTTGCCTAAAGTATAGACATGTGGATGTTCGCAAAGAATAAAATGATGCGAAGTATCAATTGAGCGGTCTTTTTCTTCCTCATTTTTACCAAACCACTTTGCTTTTACTGCAAGGTTTTGTTTAAGAATTTCTTCTTGTTTGTCCCAAGCTTTACCATATTCTATAATGCCCCAATCTTCAAATTTTACTGCTTGCATATTATCTGCTGAATAAATAGGGCTGCAAGGTACAATTTTTGAAAAAACAAAAACTCGTTAAATACTGTACGATTCATTCGGCATAGAGTGTTTTGTAAAGCGAAAAAAATTATCTTCACAGCCCCAAAACAAATTATAAGTACAAAATAAATCATTTCAGTATTATGGCCTCATTCGATATTGTAAGCAAAGTGGATTTGCAAACATTAGACAACGCTGTAAACGTTGTCAAAAAAGAAATAGATAATCGCTTCGATTTTAAAGGAACTCATGTAGTACTTGAGCTCAACAAAAAAGATATGCTTATCAATATTGAAGTAGATAGCGATATGAAGCTCAATCAATTGACCGATGTATTGCTGACCAAAGCCATGCGCCAAGGATTGGAAGCTAATTGTTTTGATTTGAGCAAAGAACCCAATGCCTCCGGAAAGTATATCCGAAAGGTAGTACCCGTAAAGAACGGTTTGGAAAAAGATATGGCAAAGAAGATTGTGAAATTGATTAAAGATAGTGGACTCAAAGTGCAAGCGGCTATTATGGATGATACCATTCGTATTACTGGTAAAAAAATAGACGACCTTCAAGATGTCATCAAACTTTGTAATGGTGCGAGCTTGGATATTCCATTGCAGTACCAAAACATGAAATCCTAAATACAAAAGAGACCAACCAACTAAGTCTCGCCCTGCTATGAACCAATACGAAAACCTTATTGCCCGCCTCGATGCCTTTGTGCGTAAATACTACGCTAATCAGCTCTTGCGTGGCTTATTGGTTTTGCTTATCGGCTTGCTCGCTTATGTGATGCTCGCTAGTGTGAGCGAATATTTTTTGTATTTGCCCGTTTGGATCAAAGTCACGCTTGTTTCTTTATTTGTTTTATTGGGTACTGGTGCATTCGTTTTTTGGGTTACAATACCCTTGGCAAAAATGGCTCGTTTAGGCAAGTGTATCTCGCATGAACAAGCTGCGGCTATTATTGGTACACATTTTCCTGAAGTGAGCGATCAATTGCTGAATATATTGCAGCTCAAACAACAAGAGCATAGTGCTGCAAGCAAACAATTGATAGAAGCTAGTATTGGGCAAAAAATCAATAATATCTCAGTTGTTCCTATTGGCAAAGCCATTGACTTTAGGCGGAATAAGAAATATTTACCCATACTATTGCCGCTCCTTCTATTAGCTATTTTTATTTTAGTAGCAGCCCCTAATGTATTTAGAGAGGCGTCTGAACGTCTATTGCAACCCACCAAAGAATTTGTAAAACCCGCACCATTTCAATTCAACATCAACTCATTGCCCTTACAAGTAGTACGCAGTGCCGATTATACATTGAAAATCAATATGAGTGGCAAGGTGTTGCCAAGTAATGTATTTTTAGCAATTGGTAATGAACAAATTCCTATGATAGCTAGAGCGCAACATAGTTTCGAATATAGTTTTAAAAATTGTACAGAGGATATTGAATTTCGCTTTTACGCATCGGGTTTTTATTCCGAAAAATACCGTATCAAAGTGTTGCAAAGACCGCAGCTCGCAGGTATTCAAGTAGCATTGAATTATCCAGCCTACACTGGACGTAAAAATGAGATTAAAAATGGTGTCAGCGACATGATAGTGCCTGAGGGCTCGAGCGTGGTATGGGCACTCACTACCCAACATGCCGATAATGTTTGGTTTCAGCTGGGTGATGCGCAACCCATAGCATTAAAACGAGAAGATGCCACCTCGAAATTTCAATACCGATTTCTCAATGATACCAATTATACCATCATTTTGCAAAACGAAGAGAGCAATGTAATAGAGCGATTCAACTACCGAGTTCAAGTAATATCCGACCAGTTTCCCGTATTGCAGGTGCAAGAGTTTAAAGATACTGTCAGCGGCACCCAAGTGGTATTGAATGGTACAGCGGGCGATGATTATGGAATTGTTCGAGTTTTATTCCATTGCCAAATATTAGCCCCTAATAATAAACTCCTTAGTTCCAAATCCTTTCCGGTCAAGACTCTTAGCGGTACAGTAAGTACCTTTCAACATTATTTTGATGTTGCTTCTTTAGGAATGAATCCTGGCGAGCAACTCAATTATTATATAGAAGCTTGGGACAATGACGCTGTGCATGGTAGTAAATCTTCGCGTAGCGAAATGATGACTTACAAAGCCTTCAATGCCCAACAAATAGATTCAGCCATTAGTAAAAGTGCTCAGCAAATCAATTCTGGTTTAAGTAATAGTGCCAAACAAAACGAACAGTTGCAAGATGAAATACAATCTTTGCAAAATAAAATGCTCCAAAGCGAGCAAATGGATTGGCAACAAAAACAAGCCTTGCAAGACCTTGCCAAGCTGCAAGAGAAAATGAAAAACAACTTGGAGCAAACCAAGAAACGATTCGAAGAACAAATCAAACAAACAGAACAAAAAAATTTGAGCGAATCGCTGAAAGAAAAGCAAGAAGCACTAAAAAACCAAATGGATAATTTGCTCAACAAAGAATTGAAAGAGCAAATGAAGAAAATACAAGAATTGCTTCAAAAACTCAATAAAGAACAAAGTGTACAGCAATTGCAACAATTGCAAGAAGAAAATAAGCTTTTCAGTATGGATATGGAGCGTATGCAAGAGTTGATGAAAAAATTGGAACTCCAAATGCGCATGGAAAGTATGGCAGATAAAATGGACCAGTTGGCCAAGCAACAAACCGAGCTCCGTCAACAAACGGATAAGGCACAAACCGATGCTAAGACTTTAGCAAAAGAACAAGAAAAATTGAAGTCTGCACTCAAAGATGCTTTGAAAAAAGATATGCAAGACTTGAAAAATGCCAATCAAGATGTGAAGCAAAAGCAAGACCTTGCTAAAGAAGAACAACAAGGAGAAAAGGCGAGTGAGGAGATGCAGAAAAGTGAAGACCAATTAGACCAAAACCAAAATAGTAATTCCAGCAAATCACAAAGCAAAGCTGCACAAAATTTACAAGACATGGCTAATTCCTTGCGCCAAAAATCGGGTAGTATGGAGATGGAAGAAATAGAAATGGACATCCGAGCTGTAAGGCAGATATTGACCAATCTGATGCGCCTTTCCTTTGACCAAGAGGAACTCATAAAAACAGTGAAAACTACACCAGCCAATAATCCTACCTTCTTAACCAATATGGAGCAGCAAAATGCACTTCACGACAACTCATTGGTGATTCGTGACAGTTTGTTTTCGCTGAGCAAAAAATTATTCAAGCTGTCTGCAAATATCAATAAAGAAACCAATCAGCTCGAAAAAAATATGCGTTCGGCAATTGGTTATTTGGAGCAACGTCATATCCCCGAGGCCGCTACACGCCAGCAATATGTAATGACGCATACCAACAATCTTGCGCTAATGCTCAATGAGATTTTGGCGAACCTGATGTCCGAACAGAGCCAAGCTCAAAAAAATCCAGGCAACGGGCAATGCAATAAACCCGGGGGTAAGAACCCCAAGCCTGGTGCCGGTAAACAATTGAGCGATATCATTGGTAAACAAAAGGGACTAGGACAATCTATGATGAAGTCCATGGATGGCAAACCCAAAGACGGCGACGAAGGCAAGCAAGGAAAGGACGGCAAACAACCCAAGCAAGGAGGTAAAGGTGGCAATGGGGGAGAACAAAACGGCGGAGAGGATGGTAATGCCAAAGAATTGATGCAAATGGCGCAACAACAAGCGGCCATTCGCCGACAATTGGCACAACTCAATCAAATGCTCAATAGCCAGGGCAATAACAGTATTGCCAAAGAGCTAAAGGAATTGCAAGAGAAAATGGACAGAAATGAAACCGACCTCGTGAATAAAAAATTGGATGGAGATTTTTATATGCGCCAGAAAGAAATTTTGACCCGCATGATGGAAACAGAAAAATCTTTACGAGAGCAAGAGCAGGATGACAAACGCAGTTCAAAAAATCCCGAAGAAATCAGCAGACCTGTACCGCCTGAATTGCAACAATATCTACAAGAGAATAAAGAACTCAAAGAACAATACAAAACGGTACCACCCAATCTGAAGCCTTATTACAAGCAACTCAACGAAAATTATTTTAAGCAAGTAGGTGCTTAACAAACAGAGCCAAACAAAGCGATTTGTTTGGCTCTGACAAAAAAATAGCCCAGAGATCGCTCCCCAGGCTATACGGTTATGGCAAACCGTTTACTTGCTTAAACCATCTCTTTGATTTGCCTTGGTGAACTTTGCTGCTCAGGTATATAACCATAAGTATGAGATAACTGAATTACTTCTCCTGTTTCAGGTAAAGTATAATCGTAAGGCTCACATTCTATCTTTGCAATAGAACCGGGCATCTCCTTTCCAACCATTCTATTGGCTGTTATACCAATTTACCATCAGAATGACGTAGTTTATAAATCCCATCCTGTTATAGAAGCTACGGTTTGGTCAGTGCTATTTTTATGCGACTACGTACCGTAGGCGAGCTGTGTTTCAAGTTGTGTCTTAATATTGATTCTGATTCTATTACTGTTATTGCTACTGGATTGGACATAATATCTTATATAGCAAAAATCGTGCCAAAGTGTTGTCGAATTTGTATTACAGCTTGGTTAAGACTTGCTCCAAATAATAAAATAAGTGGTGGCAAAGTATTATCGCATCACTTACCAAAAGGAAGTAGCAGATTAAAAATTGCTTTTAGAAATGCAGCCAATGCTATTGGACAATTAAAAGAAGGATGGCTTGTAGATTTCTTTAAAAGAATCAATTATAAAAAGGGTAGAATTTGTGCTATAAGCGCATTAGCTCGTAAACTTGCAGTTATTGTTTGGGATATGATAGTAAAAGGAATGCCCTACAATCCACCTACATAATACCTAATGCTTGACGAAAAAAGAAAGCTTGGTTTAGTACAAAAAATTAAAAACAAATTACTAAATTTGATTTAACAAGGGAAGATTTAGGTTTTGTAACTAGTTGATTTACAGAACCTATTTAGGACGTTAGTCACAATGAACCTTAATCAGAAATTCTTTGTAAAATAAAGCAATGGTCAATCATGTAATCAGCAGTTTAAAAATTTACATTCCGTACTTTTGCGCCTTATGAAAAGAATTATTGAGCACAGAAAATTTTTAGGGGTTGATAAAACCGCTGACTTGAAAAAATTGAAATCGGTGTATCGAAACCTAATGAAAGAGTGGCATCCGGATAAATTTACCGATAATGAAGAAGGCAGATTGGACGCTGAAGAAAAAAGTAAAAAACTGATTGAGGCCTATCATTTTTTAGTCAGTATTGCGGCTGAAACGATTGCTCAATCCCTCGAACAATATAATGAGATCATTGCCAATTCGCAAATCTTGCATTATTCTTACGAAAAGAATTTATTGCAACTCAATTTTGTGGATGGCAGCAGTTATGAATATTTTGGAGTGCCGAAAACCTTATACAATAAACTTTGTGGTTCGGATGCTCCAGCAAGATTTTGTCGCCGAAATATCTATAACGAATTTGTGTATCGAAAAGTGAGCAAAGCCCTAGAAAAATAATAAAATATCAAGAGCAATAAAAAGCCTCACAATCTTTTGTGAGGCTTTTTATTGCGTAATTGTAAGATTAACTTTTTAATCTAAAGCACAACAAACTGAAACATTGGCAACAATCTAAATTTCACCAATAGCAATGGTTTCGCTTTGTGCTTGATTGACACTATTCATAGAAGCTTGCGTCATATTTTTGTATATTGGCATAGGATAAGAAACTTGGTTGTTACCATTCGTCAAGATTTCCTCTCCTTCTTTTGTTTCAATAGATACATTGAGTACCAATTGATTGGGGCTTACTTTTATTTTCCCCTCGCCAGATACATATACTTGCGGTGTGTTGTTCTTTTGTTCTTGTGCTTCTTTCATAATGGAGTACTAGGTTATTAAAATGATGAATATTTTTTCATGTGCTTTTGTTTGTTTCCTTGCAAAACTATGCGAATAGTTGCTAGGGAATTATTAATTTAATGCTTTAGAATACTACCCATGACTAATTGGTAAAGAGAATGTTTAATTCGATTCAAAACTTTCCTTTGAATCATTGCATTGCTAATAAAAATGTTTCAATCATCTGCATACTTTTCATCTTGTCTACCAAAAGCATAAAATTCTTCCCTACCTGTTTGAGTTTAGCATTATTGGTGTGCATTTGAATGTAGTTCATTATCTTGTTAAACGCCTCACTTTCGAAATAGGGCGATTCGGGATTGCAGACAAAGTACAAGCGTAATTGCTCATTTTTCAGAATTAGTTTTTCGAAACCCAATTCTTTTGCCACTTTCCGGCATCGTATGGCAGCCAGCATATCTACTACTTGCGTTGGTAGCAGACCAAATCTATCTACCAATTGTTGTGCGTATTTGTCCAACTCTTCATTATCTTTTACATTGTCTATTTGGGTGTATAAGCTCAATCGTTCAGTAATGCTTTCTACATAAGTATCGGGTATCAAAATTTCCAAATCAGTATCAATAGTACAGTCGCTTACATAATCTTGTTTGCGATTTATCTCTTCGGCAAACACCTCTTTGAAATCGGTACTTTTCAATTCACGAATCGCTTCGTCGAGAATTTTGTGGTACATCTCAAAACCAATATCTGCAATGAATCCACTTTGCTCGCCACCGAGCATATTGCCTGCACCACGTATGTCTAAGTCGCGCATAGCAATCTGGAAGCCGCTACCGAGTTCTGTAAATTGTTCCAGCGTTTGCAATCGTTTACGGCTATCATTGGGTAAGCTGTTCATCGGTGGTGCTATTAAATAGCAAAAGGCTTTACGATTACTTCTTCCTACACGCCCGCGCAATTGATGCAAATCGCTCAAGCCGAATTGGTGAGCATTGTTGATGATGATTGTATTGGCGTTGGATATATCCACACCGCTTTCTACAATATTGGTGCAGCAAAGTACGTCATACTTATGCCCAATAAAATCGAACAAAGCTTCTTCTAGTTTAGCTCCTACCATTTGCCCGTGTGCGACTACAATTTCTAAATCGGGACATAAATCTTTTAATCGCTTGGCTATTTCAGGCAAGCTTTGTACACGGTTATGAACAAAATATACTTGCCCTCCGCGTTCAGTTTCGTAATAGATGGCATCGCGAATGGCATAATCGTCAAATACCATAATTTCTGTATTGACCGGCTGTCTATTTGGCGGTGGGGTATTGATAATGCTGAGATCGCGGGCATTCATCAGGGAAAACTGAAGTGTGCGTGGAATGGGGGTTGCAGTAAGTGTCAGGGTATCTACACTGGCTCTGCGTTCCCGTATTTTTTCTTTTGCGCCAACGCCAAATTTTTGCTCTTCGTCTATTACCAAGAGACCCAAATCTTTAAACTGTACATCTTTTCCTAAAAGGGCATGCGTGCCAATGATGATGTCAATTTTTCCCTCTTCTAATTTTTTGAGCGTTTCCTTTTTTTCTTTTGCTGTTTTGAAACGATTGATAAAGTCAACGTTGCAGGGAAAATCTTTGAGCCTTTTTTGAAAGGTTTGATAATGTTGAAAAGCCAAAATCGTAGTAGGAACTAATATGGCTGCTTGTTTATTATCGGCAACACTCTTGAAGGCAGCACGAACGGCTATCTCCGTTTTCCCGAAACCTACATCGCCACATACCAATCTGTCCATGGGTGCTGGAGCTTCCATATCCCGCTTCACATCTTCGGTAGCCTTGCTTTGGTCAGGCGTATCTTCGTAGATAAAAGATGCTTCCAATTCTGTTTGTAAATAACTATCTACTGTATGCGCAAATCCTTGTGAAGCCTTGCGTTTAGCATACAAGCGAATCAAATCGGCGGCAATATCTTTTACTTGCCGCTTCGTTTTATTTTTTAATTTTTCCCAAACATCGCTGCCCAATTTATGCACCTTGGGTATCGTTCCTTCCTTACCCGTGTATTTACTGATTTTGTGCAGCGAATTGATATTGACATAGAGTACATCATTATCACGATAGATAATGCGCACAGCCTCCTGCATATTACCATTCACTTCTATTTTTTGCAAGCCACTGTATCGTCCTACACCATGGTCTATATGCGATACATAATCGCCCGGTTGCAATTCGCGCAAGGCTTTCAGCGTAACAGCTTTGCCTTTGGTATAAGCTTGCTTTACTTTGTATTTGTGATAGCGTTGAAAAATCTGATGATCAGTATAACAAAGAATTTTCTTTTCGTGGTCTATAAAACCTTTACTGATTGCATTGGGTATCGGTACAAACTGAATACCCGCATTCAAGTCCTCAAAAATGGAATGCAGACGCTCTAGTTGTTTTGGATTTTCTGCAAAAATATAGGCGACGTATTGTGCCGAAATTTTCTTTTTGAGGTCGGCAATGAGCAGGTCAAATTGCCGATTGAATATGGGTTGTTCTTCAGTGGCAAATTGTAAATGAATGACTTCGCTTTCCGGAAAATTTTTGCTCAAAGAGTGATTGCGCCACTCGATTAAATGTCTTTGACCCAAACAATTTTTCCAAGTATCAATATCTTCAAAATCTGCTAGGGATAAAGGTCTTATCCAATATTCCTCATGCTCAACAGCCACTGAATGTTCCTGTATTTTGTTCGGCAAATCGTCCAAAATTTTATACAAACGAATCAGACAAAAGTCCACATCTTTAAACCAGAAAACTGTATTTACGGGTAGAAATTCGAGCAAAGAAATTTTCTCTTCAGCTTCAAATTTTGTTTCTACATTGGGTAAGATGCTGACTTGCAATAATTTTCTTTCCGACAATTGAGTTTCAGGGTTGAAAATACGGATACTGTCCACTTCATTGCCGAATAACTCTATCCTGTAAGGATGTTCATTGCCAAAAGAATAAATATCGAGGATACCACCACGCATGGCAAATTGCCCTGGCTCGTAAGCGAAATCTTCTCTGCGAAAACCTAGATTTGTCAGACGTTCCAATAGTGGGTCAATTTTTAAATTTTCGCCTACCTTAACGCTAATCATATTGCCCGAAAGCGTTTTCGGGTTCACTACTTTTTCTATTAATGCTTCGGGATAAGTGACGAAAACACCACCTTTTCTCTCATTCGAAAATTTGGTAAGAGCCTCTGTTCGGAGCATCACATGGCTACTGTTGAGTTCCTTATAATCGCCCGTTTTTTTGAACGAATCTGGAAAATAACAGATGTCCAATGCCTTGGTCAGTTGCTCTAGATCATTATGAAAATAAGCTGCCTCTTCATGGTCGTTCAATACGAAGATATGATTGGCACCATTGCCGATTGCTTCTGTTCTTGAACTTGTCAACTGCCAAACAGCAGTAGCAATAAAGTTGAGCGAAGATCCATAAAGATTGTCTAATTGTACTCGTATTTTGGGGCTGGGCAATGAGATGGCGGCCGCTAATTGTTTTAAGCGGATATCGTTTTGATACAATCCCAGCAAAGCTTGCAGGTTCATTGGGGCAAATGTACAAAATGCAAAGCTGTTATTTTTTATTTACTCGAACTTGTGTGGTTGATAATATAAATTGAGTGGATTTTTTTGGACACCCTACTCTCTTACAAGTTTCCTTACCATTTTTATTTGACAATGACTATTTCACCTAAATTTATTAGCACAATCGTTTTACAATGGAAATATTTGGAAGAGACAATCATAAAATAATTCACGGTGACGCTTTAGAGGCTTTAAGGACACAGGTTGCAGACAATTCTGTGGACCTTTTTTTTGCTGACCCACCTTACAACATTGGTAAAAACTTCAATGGACATATAGAAAAATGGGCATCAGAAGAAGCTTATTTAGAATGGTGTTATGAAT
>JASGCQ010000027.1 GCA_030054025.1 Phycisphaerales bacterium
AAACCTATTGACGGTCATTAGAAGATTAAAGCCTATTGAACTTTTTGGGTTAAAAGGTGAATCCAAAAGAAGAAAAAAATAATTACCTTCACAACATCATCTGCTCTTCATTTATTGACTTCCCAAAATAGGGGGGTCAACATCACCGGAACATAGGGTCAACATCACCGGAATTTACAAAGTCTTTATAATTTGGCTAAAATTCTCCTAGAAAGTGCTTAGTTTTACAATTATATTAATGATAATCAAGTAACTGAATATGTTGAAATATTAATAAATAACCCTAAATTTGTTACATGAATCAAATAGCCAACTTTAGTTCTTTTGCCAAAAGCAGTCAAAAGAATAGCCTTTCATCAGGCATAAAAAATGCAATTGTTTATACACGTGTTTCTGGCAAAGAACAGGCGGATAAAAACCTATCTTTAGAAACCCAAAAAATGGCGATTGAAGAATTTGCTGGACGTAATCAAATGAGTATTGCAGCCTATTTTGGGGGCACTTATGAAAGTGCGAAAACCGATGGGCGAAAGGAGTTTTTAAGGATGCTCGATTTTATCAAAAAAAACAAGGGTAAAATCTCTCATATCCTTGTCTATATCCTCGACCGTTTTAGCCGTACTGGTGGAGGAGCCATCAAATTAGCCGAAGAACTTAGGGACAAATACGGAGTGGATATTATTGCGGTTACCCAACCTGCGGATACTTCTAATCCAGGAGGTATATTGCAACAGTCCATACAGTTTGTATTCTCGAAATATGACAATGAATTGCGCAAGCAAAGAACCATTGCAGGAATGAAGGAACAATTTAGCAGAGGTGTATGGGCAGCTAAGCCACCAATTGGGTATGACATTATCAAAAGAGAAGGTGTGCGAAAAATTGTAGTCAATGACAAGGGCAAAAAACTCCGTAAGGCTTTTATCTGGAAATCTGAAGGAATGAGCAATAAGGAGATAATAGAGCGATTGGCAGCAATGGGATTAACAATGTACAAGCAAAAACTAACGCACATTTTGAAAAATCCCTTTTATTGCGGTTTAATTGCCCATGGATTGTTGAACGGAAGGATTGTAGATGGGATGCACGAAAAGCTCATTAGTCAAGACTTATTTCTAAAAGTGAATGAATTAAGTAAAACAGAGGGCGGCTATGGAGTGCCTCATAAATCCGAAAGGGATGAAGTACCGCTAAAAGTATTCTTGAAATGCGGGGACTGTGGCAGTCCCTTTACAGGCTATGTAGTCGACCCTTAAAAACTAAAATTCGTTCAAAATTTTGAATTGCGTAGTAGGTAATAGTAAATTTTGAAGATAAAAAATGAGATTTTGGATTAGGCACAAAAAGAATTGCTTCCATTTGTTCATCATTCTTTTGAAATTGAATGCTGCTGCACTCAACAACAGGTTCATTTCATCTCCTTTAATGCCTTTGTAAAAGTTACGCGACAGGCGATGGTCTGTTTTGAGATGACCAATCACAGGTTCTATGGCTGCTCTGCGCCTAAATTGATGGCGTAATTTTTTTTGATGGTAGGAACTGAGTTGATTAAAGGTTTTTGGGGTGTTGATTGTTGTTTCGTTAATCTGTTTTTTGCCTCGGTATCCTCTATCTGCTGTAATTTCTTTAGGGGCTTTGCCAAAAATATTTTCGTATTGCTTTATGACTGCGGGCAGCGTGTGCCCATCGAATGGGTTGTTGCTAAAACTTAATGCGCCAACAATTACTCCTGTGTTTTCGGTAACACTGATGGATACCTTATTGCCAAACTCATATTGCTTATGTTCCTTTCCTTTGCCAATGCAGTTTACATAGGGCTCGTGGAGGCTGTAAATCTTGTTTTTGTCCTTGCGCTGCTGGGCCAATACCTTCTTGTAAAGTGCCAAATCGTTTTGATAATTGTTGTTGGGGGCGAGGTTTCGTTCTAGTTCTCTGACTAATCTGCCTGCTATGGTTTTGATTTTTTTATCTGCTTTTCGGGCTTTGCCTTTGTTTTTAGGATGATTGCGAAAACGCTGATCTACACTTAGCTTCTTGAGCGTTTGGCAATAGCTTTGACGAACTTTCACGCCTTCCTTTTGGGCTATGTTGCGGCATTTGCGAATAATCTTTTTGTGCAGTTTGGCATCTGTGGGGTAGCTGATGTTTTTCTCTTGCACTGTGGTGTCCACTTTTATGTTGTCTTCTTTGCTGTCATCACCATTGATGCGGATACTTTCTTTGAATATCAATTCCATACCCGTTTTGCCTATTCTGTTTCTAAAATGTACTAGCTCACTCGCCTCGCAGGGTGCCGCTGGCACAAAGCTTGTTTCGCCACAAAAGTATTGGTAGTAACTGTTCTCCGACCATTGCTCTACCACAGACTCGTCCGAAATGTTGCGCAAATGCTTGAGTATAAGCAAGCCTACCATTAGTCTTATTGGCTTTGCTCGGCGACCGTTATCTGGGCAATACAAAGGCAAAAATGCAGTTTCAAATCGTTGCCATTTTATCTTGTTCGAAAGAATGTAGAGGGGGTGTTTGTCATTGAGTAGGTCTTCAAAGCTGCTGAAAAAACCAATTTGTGCATTGTTCTTTTTGTGGGGTATCATTGAAAAAAGTTTGCAAGGTTTTGAATGAATTATCTCCGTTTCTTGCAAATAATAACACAAATATTGTGCCATAATAATTTGATTAACAAATATTTAGATGGTTTTTAAGGGACGACTATGTAGTAAAAGCAAAGAACTTATGGTATTACAAATGCAGAACTAATGGTTGCAAATGCAACAAAAGTGCCAAAGATTTGAACGCAAAGTTCGCTGCCTTGCTTGAAAGCTTGTGCATTAAGACCGAATTGATTGCGCCATTAAAAGCTCAATTAAATTTGATTTGGCAAGACCTTAATAAAGAAAACGAAAATGATTTAAGGGACTATAAAACACAGTTAATCGAGGTGGAGAAAAAGTTAGAAACAATTGAAGAAAAGTATTACCTCAACAATGAAATGAGCAAAGATGTTTTTGAAAAATTTCAAAACAAACTGCAACAACAACGCAATGAAATTAATCAGTTAATAGCGAAAACGGGAAGTGGTATTTCGAACCCTGAAAATGCAATTGAAAAAGCTTTGCAATTATCTACAGAACTAGCCATAGTATGGGCTTCTAGCGATTATAGTCGCAAAGAAAAGTTACAAAACCTAATCTTTCCTGAAGGAATCTATTATAATCGGGAAAATGGGGCATTTCGAACCACAAGAATGAATGCTGTTTTTTCGCTAATCGCAAGCCTATTAAGCAATTCAGGGGAAAATAAAATAGGACAAAACGGAGTAAACTCTATTCTGTCCTATTCGGTGAGACCGTTGGGACTCGAACCCAAGACCCATACATTAAAAGTGTATTGCTCTACCAACTGAGCTACGATCTCAACAATGTTCTTTTTTGAATGGGCAGCAAAGGTAAGTGTTTTTTAAAACTTACAAAATTTTAAGCTGTTTATTTTTTAGAAATCCTTATTTAGCCCAAATTACTCAGAATGAGGCTTTGGATATTTTTCAATTCCTCCATTGAAGGTTTTTCGGGCTTTTGGTTAAAGTTTAAGTCGTTGGCCGAATTTATAGGCACAAGGTGCATGTGTGCATGAGGGACTTCTAAGCCAATAAAACTAATACCTACGCGTTTGCAAGAAATTGACTTTTCGATAGCTCTAGCAATAGGCTGGGCAAATAAAAGCCAGTTTTGCAGATAGATATCTTCGGCTTCATACATTTTATCCACCTCTTTTTTAGGCACAACTAATACATGCCCCATACGCAAGGGTTCAATGTCTAGAAAAGCCAAAAACAAGGCATTTTCAGCTATTTTAAAACAGGGAATCTCTCCATTGATAATTTTAGTAAAAATGCTACTCATACCAATCTGTATCTATAATGAAATACTGTCGATTTTAAATTTCATTATTCCATTAGGGACATTAATCTCAGCTATCTCTCCTTTACTCTTTCCTAACAGGCCTTTTCCTATTGGAGAGTTTACGGATATTTTGCCTTGCTTTATGTCTGCTTCTCCTTCAGATACTATTTGGTATTCAAAAGATTTTTTGGTGGTGGTATTGGTTACTTTGATTCGGCTAAGAATAGATACTTTGCTGGTGTCTATATCTTTGGGATCTAATATTCTGGTATTGGCCAATGAAGATTCTAACTGCGCTACTTTTGCTTCATGCAAGCCTTGTGCTTCTTTTGCCGCATCATATTCCGCATTTTCTTTAAGATCGCCTTTTTCACGCGCTTCAGCAATTTGTGTGGCAATTTCAGCCCTGCCAGAGGTTTTCATCCTATTCAACTCCTCTCTCATTAACTCTAATGTTTCTTTAGAAACATAATTGATACTACTCATATTCTTTGTTGGGTTTTAAAATAAAAATACAACGCTCCTACCGAAATAGAAGCGTTGATGCTTAAATAAAAAAATAAAATTAATTAGACGATGCTGATTCTTTAGCTGCTGCTTTACTATTAAAATTAAAACGCAATCCAATAACATGCACTCCATTCGCTGGACGCTGTGTAGGTCTATAGCTATAATCCAAGGCTACTACAGGACCAGATTTACCCACGGGTACTGATACAGTAGCACCTAAGCTAAGACCAGTATAAAAAGAAGTGCTTTTCAACTTGTCGGTGATGTCTTTCTCATAACGATATGCTGAACGAATCATGAAACGTTCTTTAAAAGCATACTCTACCCCTGCACCCAAAAAATCGTTATTGAATGAATTGGAAGTAAAATTAGCCAATGCCGTTATTCTGTGTTTCGGCTTCGTCTCCCCTATTACATATTTTTCATCAAGATAAAAATCATAGGCAAAGGCTAAACTCATATAGGTAGGCAATTGGAATTTTTCTTGGGGGGTCATGCGCACAACATTGTAAGTAGGATCGTTAGGTGCAGGGCTTTCGCTGGCAAAACCTCCACCCGAGAAACGCATATTGGTACCCGCATTACGCAATGTAATACCAATATGAAGATTATCGTCATTACCTGCTATGCCAGTGAGATACTGAATACCTGCATCTACGCTGGCTCCAACTGCATTAATATTGCCTATTTGTTCGGTAATAAAAGTACCATTAACTCCACCACGAATGCTATGCGAAAATTCGGTAGCAAAACCAAATGATACGTTTAGAAAGGATGGCCTGTACTTACCACTAGTCCCTTCAGGTGCATCTACAGTGGTAATATCAATCTCGCCAAAGCTCATAGACATGACATTGACCCCGATTACGGATGAAGGGCTTAATCTGTAAGCAGCTCCAGCATTATTGACCGTTATTCCTGCACCAGACAAATAGCGGCTACTACTAACACCAATTTCTAAATTGTCTGTCGCTGTTAATCCTGCAATGTTTACTTTCATCGCAGCAATGCCTTTTACATTAGCAACATCTAAACCAAAGAGTCCAGTACTTTGAGCCCATGGATTGATTAATAATTCTGTAGCTCCCGCCTGACCAGATCTATCCTTGTTTCCTGCAAATGCAAGAAAGGAACAACTCAATGAAATTGTAGATAGTATCGCTTTAGTGACTATGTTTTTCATACTTAATTATTTTGTGGTATGATAAGGTGTACCCTAAAATTAAATTATTTAAGGTTTCGGTATAGTGTTTTCACGCCATACCGAAACAATTGATTATTTATTTGTTACGTCCAATGGTCTCATGGCACCAAACCATCTTAGTACTTTGTCTTTACCATAAGCATGTACATGAATCAAATACATACCACTGGCTATCGGAAGACCAGCTTGGTTATACAAATCCCAAGTAACGGCTGGTTCGTTATTATCTTTTTCTAGTCTTCTAATCAAAGTGCCATCTAATGAATAGATATTGATGGTAGCTTTTACAGGTAGGTTGATAATCTTGATTTTGGTTTCTAATCTATTCGCTTCGTATGAATTGCCTCCAGAAGCTTGTCCTTTGTAAGGGTTAGGAACTGCAAAAATTCTATCCAGCAAAGCATCGGCATCGGTATTGGATGTATAATCTGTAGGAGCCAAGCCTTTTGTAGTAAATTTGTACAATGGATTTTGACCATTCACCGCTACTTGATTTTGCATCAATGGATATTGCTTATAAGGAGTGTTGACTCTAAAGCGCAAACGAGTTTCTGTTGGAATCAGACCGTCTCTCAAAGAGAGGTAGCTAGAACCCTCATTGAGCATCGGAACACCAACCCAACGCATTTGACGATAAGCTGGGACGCTAGAAAAACCGGTATTATCTGGATCTGGAGCAGTAATCTTCTCTACAAATGCTTTACAGGAATCGTATTTAGTATTGAGCACATAGGTAAAGTGCTTACCGCCAAAAATTGTTTCCCCAAAATTATTGTACATATCTGATGTCGGGTTCCAAAGCATATCTGCACCATTGAATTTTTTTAAGTAAGAATCTTCGGAAAATACAATATTGAGACGCTCTCCAGTCAATTGGTTAATGGCATAACCCGGGAAATAAGAATAGCCTGTATCGGAAGCATCAGATGCATAAGTCGGATTTCCGTTGCCATCTATATCCATATTCCAAGATCTATGTGAGCGAGGTTTGAACTTAGCTGCACCTCCTTCTGAAATAATGGGTGAATTTTGCGCTTCGAGCACCACACAACGTGTCCATTTAGATTTGTCTGAAGTAAATACTAAATCAACGTTAGGATATTCTTTATAGGTGATTTTACTACCAATAACTGAAGATGAATAGTACAAAAAAGTAGTTACGCTTCCAGAAGCTTCTTTAGTAGGATATACAGATCCATTTGCTGCCGGTGCAAAACCACAAGCATTACCATCAGTTACATTAGCCAAATCATAAGGAGCCCAAGTACTAGTGAGGTTAGAATTGTCGGCAAACATTCTACTATAACTAGCATTGACGGTATCACTCTTATAGTCATCGAATGGCGCACAAAGAGGAGCGGTTGCACCACTTTCAATACGATCTACAAAAGACCCACTTCTAATCCAATTTTGGAAACTGCGTCCACTAGCATCTATTACACCTGTTAACCATGGAATAGAGGTGTTTTGGAAGGTAACATCCGAAGTAATATACCCATTTCCATCCAGTTGATTAAAACCAGGAGGGGTAACTTGAGCTACTGTAACAGACAAACCATACTTTGCTAAAATTTGTTCGTTAGGCACGGAAATGTCTCTTTCACTGTATATAGTTTCATCAACAGTACCATCGCTTTTGAGTTTTTCAATCTTCCAAACAGCAGTATCACGCAAGCCAAGGTTTAAATCTGTATTTGTAACCCCAAGCAGTGCTATTCTCCACTCTGCATCTACTACTTTAACCGGATCTACTACTTTCACATTTATGGGTCCTTTACCTTGTTTGTAGCTAGGATAAGGAACTTGATTATTATTGGCAGCCAAGAATACTGCCTGCTCGGTAGTATCATTGATTTGTACATCCAAACCGCCGTTACCATATCCTTCGATACGGGTAATCACTACACCATCGCCATACACTGAATGAGAAAAAGTATCTCCTTTCTGATTCATGGCATTGGGCATTGCTGGATAGCGAGCAATGGGTGTAGATCCAGGACCGTTTTCACCTATCAAATAAGCTTTGTCTTGGGTTCTTACCTCATTATGTGGATCGAAAGATGCAAAATTATTGTATGCATAGGCTACTATTTGATAATAGTATGTCTTGTAATTAACCAAAGTTTTGTCTCCTGAAGCAAAGGCATCTTCTGTCAATACAAAACTGTGTACAATACCACTATCTTTTCCACTCACTTTTATAGAGTTATTATATTGGTCAATTTCGCTCTTAATCTCCAAATTTTTGGTATAATTGACAATTTGAGCTACCCCATTTTTTCGGTCGCATTGAAATACTTGAATTGCGTCAGAACTAAGGTTTCCATTTTCGTCGAATAATGAAACGTTTGGCCCCCGCAATTGGAACACTTGATATCCTTCAAATCTATAAATTGAGTCTTTTGCATTAATAGCTTTGGCTTTAACAGAAGCGATTCTATAATCGTCGTTGCTAATATACTTAGGATCACCGTATTGTTCGTTAAAGTTATTACTATAAGAAGGATTAGAAATATAGAAAATAAGCTTTTTATCTAATTCCCTTATTGTCAATAGAGGAGCTTCTGGACCTACAATTCTTCTGAATCCATTGTCAAACAAAGACTGAGCGATGTCATCGGCAGCTTTGATTTTTTTGAAAGAACCCGTTCCGCAAGCACCTACATCATCCACCCAAACTACTCCAATAGTAATATCATTTTTAGCACCGGGGGTAAGCACAAATGACCCTGATGAGTGTATAAAACGTCTATCTTTAGATGCTAATTTACAAGCACACATAGACCATTCTGCAGGATTGATTGGATCACCATAAAATACAAAAGGGGCAACAGGACCTGCACCATAACCTACGGAACCAGTAGCTCGGAAGAAGTCATTTGAAAATGGATCTCCATCTGCATTAAGCCCTGTCATATAATTATAAAATTGAACGTCTGTGGTAGGGTTTCTAACAGCTCCTGCAAGTTCGTTATTAAAATAGGTAAAAGAAGTCATTTTCAATAGACTAGATGTTTGCTTACCCGTTATAGGGTCTGTATAATACTTTCTTGGTCCGATAAAAAAGTCAACACCAATCATCGGAAGGCGAGTACCATAAGAGTTTTCTCCGTTGGCTCCATCAGGGGTTTTGTCATTGTACAAAATACCCAAACCACGGGCGGTATCACAACCTACATAATCATCGAATGGAAAACCCAAATCCGCATCTGTCCATGTAGCGATAAAACAATCATTCAAGGTTAAAGAGCCTCTATTAATCAAACGATAATTATAAAAAGTAGCATCATTCATAAAGTCGGTAGAAGAATAGGCAAAAGCGGAAGTTTGCACTTCAATGCCAATCGGCTTAGACTTAGTTTCTAATTTGGTATTACCCACATCGTTGAACACCCACCAAATAAACTGGCTGGGATTAGAACCTTTGGCTCCATACGCTGCAGGGTAATCACCATCTTTCCAGTTGTATATTTTGTCTCCGTTTACATCTACAAATGGTGCATACCCATACTCATCAACAGTTGTGCTTAACAATTCAGGCAGAGAATTGTTAGTGGCACCTACTGCATAAATATTACCAGTTGCCGGCCATTGTTTAATCACATCAAATTGCTCGCCAATAATAGCCGCAGCACCGCCAACCCTATAATTCAATTTAAATTCTTGAATGGTAGAGGCGTTTACTTTCCAAAAATGATCCCACTCCGAGCAAGAAGTTGCGGTGATATTGGTGGTTGTTTTATCTATAGGGCCTGGCCAATAGTCATTCTTTCCATCAGCTCTAAATAATTGAGCAGCAACTTTCAGTTGCTTATTGGCATCTATACCGCCAATCCAACAAGAACCGGCAAATAAAGAATGCCTCTTAGTACCTTTTGGCACCTCATAAGAGGCTTGGTTTGTACCCTGATTCCACCACATATCCCCTCCGGTCATTACCCTTGCTCTTACATTATTGATATCTAAATCAATTGCTTGAGTAGCGGGTTTACAACCTGCTGTTGTTTTCAACAGACTATTATCTGTGGTCTTTGCAGCAGTATAACCGACACTTACATACGCAAATGCGGGTGAAGATGACGCAAGCACACCTACAATAAGTGTACTCATCATTTGCCTTAGACTCGTTTTCATAGTTTTATTGTTTTATTACTTTATATAAAAAAATTACCAATACTAGAACGCAAAAGTTAAACCGACTGTTGCTCTACGGGGACCATTATAATTACCAGGATTATTAATGTACAAGCTGTAGAGCATTTGCAATGTTTGTGGACTATTTGTTCCATTGAAATATTGCTGACCATTTGAAGAGGTAGTATATCCATCATCATCTGGACGGCTAGTGTATGAGTAAACCTCTAACACATCTTTAATATTGAAAATATTGGAGAAGTAAGCAAAGGCAGTAAACAAATATTTGGATTTAGCCAATGTAAGCTCTCCTTCAGGACTTTTTTTCTTTCCAAAGCCATTAAATCCAAAGCTTTTGTCAAACCTTAAATCGATTCCAAAATGCCAATTTAGTCGTGCTCCGTTAAGTCCACCCTGAATGGCATTACCGACAACGTTTTGAGTCGTCGTATAAGGCTCACCGCTTCTTGCACGCAATATCATATTGGCATTGAAATATTGTAAAATGTGTTTGCCGCCTACTGTAGGACCTTCACCTTCATCATAACTATAGTTTAAAGTCAAGTTGATGATATGCCTAGAATCAATTGATAATGGTGCTACATATCTTAGGTTAGGCAAGCCAGCAGAAATAAAGTTATTCAATACACCACTTCCGGAAGTTGCGCTAGAACCTGTACCATCAGCAAACTGAAGGGTATAGGCCAATGACATATCCAAGGGTATTTTAGCACCTGAAGATTTTTGATAATTGTAGGTAAAAGCAAAACCTTTTACTGTTGAAAAATCTCGGTTGCCATAAGTATAATAAGTACGAGGCGAAGCATACAAATAAGGACGATACTGAATCATATCTTTACGTTCACGGTAAAAGGCACTAATACCAATACCAGAGTTATCCGTAACTTTTTGTTGGTAGCCCAACTCATAATCGAATGTTTTTTGAGGCTTCAAATCAGGATTACCAATTGTATTACCACTTTGTTGCAGATACAGATAATCTAAAGGAGAGGCATAGTTACCTTCTTTGGGACGTTGCACCAAGATATCGTAGTGCGCATAGAACAAAGCTTGGTCGCCTCTAATCGGAAACTCAAAAGAGAAACGAGGAGATACGGTAACTTTTGGTTTATAATCTGTAAAGGAGCGATTAGGGTCAAATTTGGTGTCCGCAATATTTACTTTTCCATCTGTAGTAAGATATGGTTGTGGGTCAGAACCGCCGGTTTTCTCTTTTAAGACTGTAGGGTCTGGAATTTCAACACCGTAAGTATTGTACCACTTGTCTCCATTACGATAACCAATGATTGTAGGGGTAGCCGATAGGTTATTGTTCACATATACAGCATAATTATCTCCAATATTATCAGGATGTTTTCCGAGGTCAAGATTTCTTTCGCCACTCACATCACCCTTTGTATTCAATTCGTACAAAGAGTATGGATCTTTCAATACTTTGGTATTGTTATCATAACGTTCTACACGGACACCAAAATTAAAGGTCATGTCTTGGAAACGGAATTTATCCATAATATAACCGGCAATATAGTTGGGGTTGAATGCACCTATTGGGCGAGACAAATTACCATTGGCATCTTTTGCAGTAAAAAAGTCATTGAAATTGACTTGACCACTTAGTTTTTTTCCAGTATAATCGTATCCTCTGTAAGAGACAAAGCCCGAACCTTGATTCAATAATTCATCGGCAGAGAACATTCCTAAAGACAACTTACTAGGATCTACAGAATAGATATCCAAGAAATCATTTTTTCCTGCGCCCAACGTGCTTCTTAAACTTGAATCAAACGCAGATTGTGTACTCGCTACATTTAATCTATTATACAAGATGGTATCTGTAGGACCAAAGAAAGCACCCGAATCCACTTGCGCTTTTGTATATTGTACTCCATTATGTACAAATATCGGATTAGCGTAATCCAAAGCAATGATATGTCTGTTTACTGATTGGTACATCAAATTCCATAATGAAGTATTACCTACACGGTTTGGATTAATCGAAGCAGCATACGCGCTGTATGAGCGTTGCTCGTAGTACAAGCCAAATTGAATGGCATGGGTAGTTTTAGCTGGTTTAAAATCGAAAGAGGCATCGGCATGTAAACCTAATTGATTGGATGTAGAATAATTATAACCAGTCATACCTGCTCCAATGTTAGACAAACCTGGGTTGCGAACTGCTTGCACATCTAGTGCATTAAGTGGAAAATCTCCATTCATCATGCCGCCTAAGCGATTTACACTTGATGGGTCCATTAAGCCTGAGCCCAATAGGTCTTTGTACTGATAAACCGCTTTTGTATAATTGGCTAGTGTTGGGTTTTTGTCTGATGCCTCAAATGCAATTCCATTTACCGCATCCAAAGTACGCAACAATATTGCCTGACGACCACTTGTAGAATCAATACCCGATGAGTAAATAGGAACTGTTGATTGGGTAAATTTACCTACATAACCGTAGTCAAATAAATTGCGCCCAAATTGTGAGGACTGAGTTTGTGCATTGGTTATTTGATAGTCTAATTGTAAGGTATAAAAAGCATTAGAAATTATAGCACGTTTATTGCTATCACTTGATGTGCTATTTTTAAAAGATTGTCTGAATCTTAAAAAACCTCGTGTATCATAATCTGTTGCTATTGGGCTGTTTTCAGGAGCAAAATAAGAGTTCGCCCTATTATAATTTTGACTATTTTTATAGTTAAAGTTGCCACCCAAAGTGACATTAATATTGTTATTTATAGCATAATCCAATTTGCCGTTCAAACGAACTGTAGTTGTTGCATTATTGATTTGTCTTTTTTGCATTATAAAATCATCTTGCTTTACATTAGAGGTAGATGATATTAACCTTGTACCATTCGTGGTATTGACTAAGGTCAAAGGATTATCTTGTAAACTCTTAAGAACATCTCCTTTAAGCACAGGATTTTTGATAAAGGTTGGATTGTCGTCTTGGTCGTATTGATAGTCGATACCAGCCAAAAATCCTAAGATAGGTTTTTTGACATCATCCTTGGTACGGGAAATCAATGGTCCAGTAAAAGAGGTGTTCAATAAATTTTGGTTGTACCCATCTACAGAATGTTGGAAACGAGAGTTTCCTTTTAAAGTGCTGGTCGGACCTTTAGTGGTTACAGATACCACACCACCTGTAGCATCGCCTAAGTTGGCAGGAATGCCCGAAGAAAAAACTTGCAATTGGGATACGGTATTTTGAGGCGGATTGAGCGCACTTTGAGCACCTTGAATCATAACACCATCCACCATATAAACAGTTTCATTTTCACGACCACCTCTGATGCTCAATCCTCCGCCATTTTTGTTTTGATACACATTGGCTCCAGTTGATGCTAGATTGACTAAATCTGGTGTGGCTGCACGAGCAACCTCTGCTCCTGTAATAACCTTAACAACGCCTACTACAGGAGGTTTTGATATAACGACAATTCCTTTTAAATTTTTTGCATCAGCCGGTTGCATCTTATTGTTGATGCGAGTTTGTCCACCATTCGATACAACAACACCAGTAAAGGTCTTTTTAGCATAAGATGTGGTAGAAAACTCGATGTCATAAGTACCCGATTGCAAGGGTTTAATCGAGTAAGAACCGTCATCTTCGGAGATAGTACCCCCCTTAGATAATCCTCCTTGAGTAACCTTGATGATAACACCTGGAAAAGGGTTATTGCTTTCATCGGTAATCATACCGTATATCTCACCATTCTGAGCAAAGGCCGTACTCACGGTACCTAAAAGCATCAAAATGAATAGGTAAATAAACGAACGTCTCATACGTGTCTTCTATTATTTGTTAATTGTAATGGAGTAAAGGTAGAATGATTTGTTAAACAAACAAAGGAATTGGCAAAATTTCTTAACAAATTGTTCATATAGCTAATTTGTTTTTTCCTATTTTGTAATCTTCTGCAAAAGTATTAAGCTCATTTTGTACAATGCTTCGAAACTATAACCAGCAATATGGGGAGTTATTAAAACATTAGGATATTGCATCAGTTCTTGTAAAGTATTCCTCATGTCTAGGCTCATCTTGCTCAAAGGCTCTTCTTCCCAGACATCCAACGCTAAAGCCTTTATTTTTCCATTGTCAAGAGATTTAATTAATGAACTGCTGTCAATAACAGCTCCTCTTGAAGTATTGATTAAAATAATGGGTTTTTGAAACTGCCGAAGAAAACTTGCGTTTACTAAATGAAATGTATCTTCTTGAAAGGGGACGTGAATACTCAACGCATCTGTTTCTTCCTGTATTTGATCTAAATTGTCGCAAACAACAATATGTGATTCGGTTTTTATTTTTTTGTATTTGTCATAAACTAAAATCTTCATGTCAAAAGCTCGCAACAATTTTGCGAAAGCCATTCCGGTATGACCATAACCTATAATGCCTATCGTTTTCCCTTCTAGTTCAGTTCCTCTATTTTCATCGCGCAACCATTTTCCTTCTTTTATTTCATTGTAACTCTTGCCTATACGTTTATTGAGAGATAGGAGCATACCTAAAGCGTGTTCCGCAACTGCATTACAATTGCCTTCGGGGCTTCCAAGGCAGCGTATTCCTTTACTTTCTGCATAGGGAACGTCTATGAGTTCCATACCAGAGCCCATTCGGGCTATAAATTGCAAACCAGGCACCTCATCTATCATTTGCTGATTCACTTGCAAACGTGTAGAGGTGATAATACCCACGCAGTCCTTAACCAATTGTAAGCCCAATTCTTGAGTAATATCTTCTATATAAAGCAACTGATAGCCTTCTGCTTCTAATCCTTTACCCAATACCTCGTGTATGGGTGCTGCAATGAGTACTTTTCCCTTTTTCATGATTGGCATTTTTCTACAAAAAAGTCTTATATAGATACACAAAATCCGCTACCGACAATTGTTCCGCCCTTTTGTCCATCAATGGGTCTGTAAGTGCTACAGGAGATACAAAACTGCGTAAAGCATTGCGCAAGGTCTTTCTTCTCTGCCCAAAAGCCGCCTTTACCAACATTTTAAATTTTTTGAACTGATCTATCTGATGAGGATTGTTTTTAGTAACAAAACGCAGCACGCCACTCATCACTTTTGGAGGAGGATTAAAACAACTTGGAGGCACATCAAATAAATAAGTAACATCAAAGTAGGTCTGAGTCAATACGCTCAAAATGCCATATACTTTACTACCCGGGCCTGCGGCAATACGCTCGGCTACTTCTTTTTGAAACATACCTATCACCTCGTCCACCTGAGATTCCCATTCCAACATTTTGAACATAATGGGCGATGAAATATTGTACGGAAAATTACCAATTACGGAAAAGTTGGTGTCATAAGGAAGGCTTGCCTGTAGCACGTCTTGCAAGATAATTTTGCCTTTTATAGCAGGATATAAGCTTTCGAGATAATGGTATTTTTCTTCATCAATTTCGATGGCCTTGTATTCAATACCATCTATATCAATCAAATATTTTGAGATGGCACCTCCTCCTGGTCCAATTTCCAAAATTTTTTTTCCCGTAGTATAATCTATTTGCGCTACGATTTTCTTACACATGTTTTCATCGTGCAAAAAATGTTGACCCAAAGATTTTTTAAGTGTATAAGGTTTACTCATTCTACTGTAAAAATAGGCAATTGCTCCATTCAACAATTTGATTGTATGACAATTTGCAAAGAAAATGATTGATGAAATGTAGGGTTTACTGATGGGCAAATTTCCTATTTTCGCTCTATGCAATTCAAAATATCAACTCCCTCAGTAAAAAAAACAACGATACTAATTGTTGCTCATGATAAACAATTGAGTAATTCCGGAATCCTTAGCCCAAAAGAACTTTCTTTTGCTTCGTGCGAAATGAAGGATGGCAAAAATATAATCGGAATCAACCAATATTTGCGACACATTTATATTGTAGTGCCTCCTACAGATAGCAACAAAATACCTATATCTGAGGCAATTCGTAGGATAGGCTGTTCGCTAAAAGACCTCCTGAATAAGCACAATGAGGTGTCTGTATTAATCAGCAATCTAAGCAGCGAATCTTTTGCTGCCTATTATCTTGCAGAAGGCATTGCCTTATCTGCTTACCAATTCTTAAAATACTTTGCTGATGCGAAAAAGAAAGCCAATACGCTCACTACAATTGAATTCGACAAAAAAAGTATCACGATCAAAGACCTCAATCAATTAAGCATTATTACAGAAGCCGTAGGCATTGCACGCAATCTTGTTAATGAGCCTATGAATGCGCTAAATGCTGTTCAATTATCAGAACAAATTATTGCAATGGGTAAGGCTTCGGGCTTTAAAACAACGATACTGAATAAAACGCAAATATCTAAAGAAAAAATGGGGGGCATACTGGCTGTCAACCGTGGCAGCATTGACCCGCCTACGTTCAGTATCATGGAGCATAAACCCACAAAATCGCTGAATAAGCTGCCCATTGTATTGGTGGGAAAGGGTATTGTGTATGATACGGGTGGGCTTTCTCTAAAACCAACACTCAACTCCATGGATCGTATGAAAAGCGATATGAGTGGTGCTGCTTTAGTGAGTGCTGCCATGTATGCGATTGCAAAAATGAAATTGCCTCTTCATGTTATTGCCTTGGTGCCAGCAACAGATAACAGACCAGGAGAAAATGCTTACGTACCCGGAGATGTGATAAAAATGTATGATGGCACAACAGTAGAGGTATTGAATACTGACGCTGAAGGACGTATAATATTAGCAGATGCTTTGCATTGGGCTAAACGGTATAAACCAGAATTGGTTCTTGACTTTGCAACGCTTACAGGGGCAGCGGCGGCGATTACGGGAGCCGAGGCTCTTGTATATATGGGTACTGCTGCCGATGCAACTAAACAAGCTTTCGAAAAGTATGGTTATCTTCAATACGAACGCATGGTACAATTGCCTCTATGGTCTGAATATGGGGATATGATACAGTCGGACATTGCCGATCTTAAAAACGTTGGGGGTGCTTATGGGGGTGCTATAACTGCGGGTAAGTTTTTAGAGCATTTTACCTCATATCCATGGTTGCATTTTGACATTGCAGGCGTATCTTATACCACTACCAAGAAAAACTACCATAGCGTTGGCGGTACAGCTTTTGGCTTGAGGATGCTTTTAGATTATCTATTGCATTATGGCAAGTAAATCGGGTTAGCCCTGTTTACCCTTAACACGGCTTCAAAGATAAACGGAGCGGGCAACAAGACGAATCTTGTTGCCCGCTCCGTTTTAAGAAATGGGCTACTTACTTAACCATCTTAGTAACACGTTGTTGTTTGATGAGTTGATCCTTTTCATCACGAATAGTCAATAGATACACACCATCAGCAAACTTACTCAAGTCAATTTCTTTAACTTCTCTGAGATTCAACAGTGTTTTTCCGGCAATATCTTTAACCTCAATATTGAGACTGATCGGACTTTCGATAAATACTTTGCCATCTGTAGGGTTGGGATAGATTTTAATCTGATCTGATTGCAATCCAACATTACCGATTGCCAATCCTTGATCCATAATTTCTATCATACTTTCACCGACACAATTATTTGCGTTGGTAACTCTTACACGATACAAACCTTGTTTTGTTATAGGGGTCAAGGTATTGGTGGTAACACCAGTGATATCCACTCCATTACGACTCCATTGGTAGCTCGTATAAATACTCGCTGTAGTCAATGTAATAGCACCGCTTACAGTACCTGTTCTAGTAATCGTGGGCGTTGGTGAAGGCAGGATATTCACTGTAACACTGGCAGATACACTCACACAACCCTCCTTGGTACGAACTTTTACAGAATAAACACCTGAATTTTTAATAACTATACTACTATCTGTCCAACCAACAATCGTAGAACCACCCCTTTCCCACTGATAGCTATATCCACCAGTATTGGCATTTAACAATACACCTTCGTTTTCGCAAGCAGTATTGATACCGCCAGGGATGGTAATGACTGCGGGAGGATTTGATTTTACGATAAAATAAATGCTATTGGAAATAGCAGGGCAAGTAGAAATACCATCATAAGCGGTTACTGAATAATAGCCCCCTGTAGTTACAGTATATAAACTGCTGGTAGCACCCGATATAATGACATTGTTTTTTCGCCATTGATAAGTAACGCCTGGTTTACTAGCCGTAGCAGTAAGGGTTACTGATTTTCCTACGCAGATTATGCTATCTATCGGAGAGGCAATATATACTTTATAACCAGGGTCATTCGTCATCAACACTACTTTACTACTCCAAGCAGGGCAAGGAGATCTGGCAGAAGTAACTTTTACCATATAAGTACCTGGTTTAGTGGCCGCTAGGTCGCTAAACTTCCAACCTGGAACAACTACACTATCTAACAACCAATCATATACCCCACCCACATAATTGGTTGCATTAAATTTCACTGTATCGCCCAAGCAATAGCTAATTGGAGTGGTACTTGGAGAAATAGATACTGTAGGATGTGGTGTAAATTGAGGAACCAGAAATGATGGACTATAAGAGGTATCGTTTGTATTGGCACAAATGGTAACAAAACGATAAGAATAGCCCACAAGTGTATCCGAGGTAATGGTCGTATCGGTAGCACCTAATAGATTAGCCCAAGACACTGGAGCACCTATAGGTGTTCTTTGCCATAGATACTTAATACCTGGCACCAAACTTATCGTTGCACCTACATCTGTAAGTGTTATTTGCGTACCCAGACAATATTGAGTACCAGATGGTTTACTGCTGGTAATATATCCACTACTAGGCATCGCATCGCAAGGTGCGTAGTTTAAATTAATGTCATCAAATGCAGCTCCATAATAAGAGTAATCGGAACTAGGATTAGCACCAGACTTACGGAATCCTAGATAATAAGCACCTCCAGTTGGCATAGTAAATGTAGTATCGTACAGCTGGTACGCAGTATTCGAAAATTCGCGATAAGGCATTAAATTAGAAGTCATGCCTCCAGCAGCCTGAGACTTTCCATAATAAACACCAATTTTGCTTCCCGAGCTAGACCAAGAGATTTTGCACAAATGATAGAAAGACAAATTGTATTTGTATCCAGCTCTGAAATTGAGGGCAGGTGTAAACCAGTAGTTATCTTCTGAAGGCGAAGAAGGTGAACCCAAATAGTAACCGCCTACCAAGAAGTTTTTACCACCGGGAGTATGATTTTTGTAGGCACCCGAAATAAAACCTCCATATACTGCCCAAGAATCATAATAGGAACCCCATTTAGTAGCATCACTACACAATGGCACTCCGCTGGCAGGAGTCATCTCAAAATCTTCTTTATAAGGCAAATCAAATGCACCTATTGCTATTTTGATAGCAGCTGAAGTGTCTGTTGCGCCTGTTGCATTACACTTAATAACTACTTTATACCAAGTATTTACAACAATTGGGTCTGTGGTATAAGGTAATGATGTGCCACTAGTGGTAACGAATGGGCCTGTAGCCGAGGTCGAATACAACCATTCGTAAGACAATCCAGTAGCCAAAGTGCTTCCCACCAAATCCAAAACGGTAGTCCCACCAACAGCACATACTCTAATAGGGTCGGCAAGAATAGTACCTGCTACTACCGGAGCAGAGCAAGGCGGTACTTGTTCTAAACCAATATCGTCAATAGCGATACCGTAACCAAAACCGGATTGTGTTTTTCTGAATCCGATATAAAAATTACCTGTAGACGCAGCGGTGAATTGTGTTTTAAATTGTTTGTAAGCAGGCGTAGGCGTAACCGATGAGCCTATTGCAGTAGTCATAGCGGCTTTGGTTTGTGCATTACCCATAAAGACATCTATTGTATAAGTAGCTCCTGAGTACCCGTCAGACTGATGCCAATATGAAAGTTGGTAGAGTTTACCGGCGACAAAATTGATAGCAGGCGTAAACCAAAATTCAGGACTTCCAGAAGAATAACTGATATTATATCCACCTATCAAGTATTTATTACCTCCTGCTGTATGATTATCCAAGGGGCTTGTACCATAGGTAAAGATGGACCCCATAATATTCCAATAATAATAAGCACCAAAAAAGTAGGTGTAAGATGCACAAGGCATGTTTGTACCTGGGCTACCCGATTCAAATGTTTCAATATATGGAGGAGTAATAACACCCACA
Source organism: Phycisphaerales bacterium (assembly GCA_030054025.1). Classification (GTDB taxonomy): domain Bacteria; phylum Bacteroidota; class Bacteroidia; order Chitinophagales; family Chitinophagaceae; genus Rurimicrobium. The sequence goes on from JASGCQ010000027.1 coordinate 19,918, forward strand.
TCTACCTTTATAATTGAGGATGTGGTAGAATCACCTGTTGCCGTACATTTTACAATACAGCGAAACCAAGTGGTTACAGACAACGCAGTGGTTGTGTAGAATGGAGTGCTCAGTAATGCAGAAGTAGATGTGGGTACAAAACCAGAAATAGTTGGGTCTGCTGTGGTGTATTCCCATCTATAGCTCAAGCCAGCAGCTTTACTTACAGTGGACATATCCATATCCAATTTCACTGTGCCACCGGCTGTACACAACATAGACGGCTTTGCAGCAATTGCCCCTACTGTTGGCGTACCCGTACAAGGTGGCAATTGAATCAAACCGATATCATCAATCACTATGCCAGGGTATGAATACGCAGTGTGTTGCACTTTAATACCCATATAATAATTACCTGTAGTTGGGGCAACAAGCCTTCCTATTAATTGTTTATAGCCGGCAGTGTTTACTCCTGTAATATCTCCACGAATAGCAGACATTGCTCCTGCGGATTGAGCAGAACCATAATACATACCTAAAGTCGTAGAACCTCCAATATAGTCGCTACCATTATACCAATAAGAGAACTCATAAGTTGAACCAGCGGTAAATTTAATCGCAGGAGTAAACCAATATTGGCTGCCTCCAGTATAATAACCCAAATAGTAACCAGCAAATAAATATTTGCTGCCACCCGGAGTATGGTTGTCAATAGCACCATAATATGGGTCGTAAGGTGAAGCATAAACATACCACAAATTACCTGATCCCCATCCGTAAGTATAGCTTGCGCAAGGCATATTTACACCTTCTGTACCCGACTCAAATGTTTCGATATATGGCGGTGTTATTGGTCCTACATTTATCAGATAAACTGGAGTGGTGTCTTCTTTAGGTGCACTAATCAAAGGACAAGTAACAATACAACGATACTTACGAGATGACGTTAAAGTACCTGAAGTATAATTAGCAGTAGTAGCACCCGATCCAGTACTTACATTTGCCCAACCGACAGCGGTAGAATCCTGCCATTGGTAAGTTAGTTTCGATGCCATTGAAGCTCCTAGCAAAGAGAGCTTTGTAGTACCTGAACTACAAATCAGTGTAGGCGAAGCACTAATCGTACCTGCGGTTGGTTTTGCAGTACAAAGTGGTAATTGTTCTACTCCTATATCATCAATTGCGGCACCGTAAATACCATACTTAGTATGATTGACTTTTACACCCAAATAGTAAACTCCTGTTGTAGGCGCAGTGAAAGAACCTACGATTTGTTGATAAGTAGTATTATTCTGACTGGTAATATCAGGTCGCATAGCTATCATCGAAGAAGCATCCTGTGCAGTACCATAATACAGACCATAATTTACACCAACATACGCATCACCAGCGACATACCAATAAGAGCATTTATATGCCATATCGGCTGTTAATTGCAATGGTGGACTGAACCAATATTGTCTATCTCCATCATAAGCACCCAAAGCATAGGCACCGACATAATTTCCTGTAGATAAGTATTTACTACCACCCAGAGTATGATTGTCCATACCAATGTAGTAAGTACCCGGAGCATCTTTAATACCCCAATAATAGAAATAACTTGTTCCTCCACTAGCATCCCAAGTGTAAGTATTCGAAGCGCAAGGTTGATTAACACCCGCAGTTGCGGTTTCGAATGTTTCCATATAAGGAGGAAGCAAAGGACCTACCGTAACCATAACAGAAGCCGAAGTATCTGTGTTGGGAGCCACAATTAGTGGGCATTTCACATAACACCTAAAATAAGTCTTTGTACTAATTGCCGCAGTAGTATAAGATGGTGTTGTCGCACCCGATATATTTGACCAAGAGCCAGTCAAGCCAGTTGAAGACGATTGCCATTGATATGCCAAATCGGATGCAGCAGAAAGACCTTTCAAGAAAAGTGTAGTACCCGAAGAACCTGCAGAACATATCATTAGCAGTGATGCCGCTGCAAAGCCTGCAGTAGGTTTTGCAGAGCAAGGCGGTAATTGTGTCAAACCAATATCATCTATCGCAGCTCCAAAATACCAGTTCGAAGCTTTGAATTTGATACCAATGTATTGTGCTCCTGTTGAACCCGAAACAAAGTCACCAGAAAATTTGGTATAACTTGTTGTACTAGATGACACATCAATACCTACTGGAGTTGTCATTGCTGTATCTGTTTGAGATGCTCCAACTCTTGCTCCAAAAAGATAGTCCTCGTAACCGTCAGTATTATACCAAAAACTAATGTTATAAGCTTTGCCTGCGGTGAAGTTAATAGCAGGACTAAACCAATATTCACCCGAAGAATAATATCCTAAACCCCCACCAGCAAATAGCCATTTGGTGCCACCAGAAGTATGATTATCAAGACCCGTCCAAGAGTATGGATGCGGACCATCATAAAGATACCAATAAGAATAGGCATCCCAAGAATAGGTATAAGAAGCACAAGTTTGATTAATACCCATTGCTCCCGTCTCGAAATCTTCGATGTATGGAGGATTGAGTGGTGCAACATTAACCACTACAGTATCGGTATTCTTAGTAGATCCACCGGCAGAACAACCTACTTTACAGAAATAATATTTAGGGCTTGTAATTCCAGTTCTTGTATATGGATTTGTTGTAGCCCCAATAATTGAAACGTAAGGACCTGTCAAAGCACTGGCTTCATACCATTGAAAGGTAAGACCAGAAACCGAAGGCGTACCAGTAACAGACAATGTGGTAGAACCTGGAGTACTACAAATCATTGAAGGTGTAAGGTTTGCTTTGCCTACATAAGCAGGTGTACCCGTACAAGGAGGTAGTTCCATCAATCCAATGTCGTCTATCACTGTACCATACCACCAAGTCGTTTCAGATATTTTAATTCCAACAAAATAAGAACCAGCAGTTGGAACTGTAAAATTGGCAACATATTGTTGGTAAGTAGTATTGTTAGGGTAGATGTCAGAACTCAACGCAGTAGTCATCGCCGCTTTAGTTTGATCATTACCTATGTAGGCACCCATAGTGTAAGGGCCATAGCCATCCGTATTGTACCAAAATGAGAACTGATAAGTTTTTCCTGGAGTAAGATAAAAACCCGGGGTGAAAAAATAATCAGGATCATACATACCCGTATAATATCCAGCATATAAGTAATTGTAGCCACCCGAAGTATGATTATCCAAAGAGTAAGGGTATGAACCATAGTCTCTCACTTCCATGCCATCTCCAAAAGGGCTAGCATAGGTTGCATCAGTGCAGGTGGGAAAAGAGCCCGCAGATGTTGACTCGAAATCTTCAAGATACGGTAATCCTACACCGGTAACGGTTACTGCGACTGTAGTAGATGTTGATGTCGTACTGCTGGCTGTGCAAACGGTAGTACACCTATAATATAATGTTCTACCTGCAGGCGGATAATAAGTGTAAGGCATTGTAGTAGCACCCGTGATTGCTCCCCATCCGCCAGTGCCAGTAGATGAGCTATCCCACTGATAGGTAATTCCTGAAGCAGCAGTAAATCCGGTGAGTGTCAAATAAACGGGAAGACCAGAGCAAATAGTAGATGCGGAAGCATGCGAAGTTCCCGCAGTTATCGCACCAGAACAAGCCGATACAGTACCACAACTCACTGTAGCTTCCCAACCGTCTGTTTCTACATAGCTATCTGAAATAAATTCGAAGGTTAATGTTCCATCACCCGAGGTAGAGGTAACTGTACCTGGGCCCGAAGTTCCCGTATAAGCGCCCACATAAGAAGAGCTGGTTGATGAACCATTGTAAACATACAAGTAATCCCAACCATCTTCTACATCAAAGGAGGTAAAATTTACACTCACTTTAGCACCAGGAGTAGCTGGATAGATTGTTATAACTTTATCTTCATTTGAAGAATAGGTGCTAAAAGGCCCTCCGCTATCATAAAAATAATCGCTACAGGTCGTTCGCACCAACCCACTCGCCATATTGATAGTGCCTGCGCTACTAGCAAAAGGTAGTAGTGCTATGGTTAGCCAAAGTAGGGGAAAAAGCATCACTGTAACCAATGATTTTGGGTTACTTTTGATTAGATTGTTTTCACTTTTCGAATTACAAACTAACGGCTTGTAAATATTTTTCATAAAATTAGTATTAGGCTTTGAATAGTTAGAAGTAATCAGGTAGCCAGATTTTTTCGTATGAAAGATCAAAAAACACTGTACTCCGAAGCACAATTTAACGATTTTATTCGAAATAAAACAATTTAATTATTAATTTTTATTGAACCCTTATAATAGAAACGGGCTTTATTAAAATAAAGCGATTATTACGAACGACCTGCAACAACCAAAACAATTTCTCCTTTGGCAGCTTTTAATTCAAAATGCTGTGCAAGGGATGACAGAGTTCCCTTGTGAGTTTGCTCGAATTTTTTAGAGATTTCGCGTAGCACGGCAGCCTCCCTTTCTTCACCCAAAAAAACCGACAATTCTCTTAGCGTTTTAGCAATACGATGAGGAGATTCGTATAAAACGATTGTTCGTGTTTCGTTTTCTAATGTTCGCATTGCCGTTTGGCGACCTTTTTTAATGGGCAAAAATCCTTCGAAAACAAATTGATTACAGGGCAAACCAGATTGAACCAATGCCGGCACAAAGGCGGTAGCACCTGGCAAACAAGTGACCAGAATATCGTGCTTGTGACATTCTCGCAACAACAAAAAGCCAGGATCGGAAATACCTGGTGTGCCTGCATCAGTAATTAATGCAAAACTCTTGCCAGCAAGAAGTTGGCCAACTAGATGTTGTACTATTTTATGCTCGTTGTGCTGATGATAGGGTGTAAGCGGCTTAGAAATTTGGTAATGATTGAGCAATACAGAACTTGTTCGTGTATCCTCACACAATATTACATCTACTTGTCGCAACACCTCTACAGCGCGATAGGTCATATCGCCGAGATTGCCTAGAGGAGTTGGTACGAGAAAAAGTTGCACAGGCTATGCTTAAATTATCCTTCGATAATACTGATATCAAAAGACTCCATGACCTGATTCGCCAAGAGTTTTTTACATGCATCTGTGGCCAATGCCCCTGCTTCTGCCTTATCTTTTGCTTCTATGGCAAGAGTAATATGTTTGCCCACACGAACATTTTGAATATGTGTCAGCCCAAGGTTGTGCAAACTACTATTTACCGCTTTTCCTTGTGGATCCAGTAATTCTTTAAGGGGCATTATGTTGATATGAGCAGTGTATTGCATTTTTAAGATTTTTCTTCTTTTCTAATTACGCCAAAATTAGCGTTAAATAATTAATTAATCGTTTGTGTGTAAAATTACAAAAGGGAAATCGCCTGCTCAATCCTAGCTACCGTTTCGGTAATTCCTATTTGCTCTGCTATGGCAAAAACGCCTGGACCAAATTTTCCGCCCACCAACATTACACGCAAGGGCAACATAGCTTCGCCTTTTTTAATTCCTGCTTCGGCTACCGCTTCGTTAAACACCAATTCAATGGTATCGTGATTCCAATCGGTCGAAGCAGCAAATTTCTGAGCCAGCAACACAAAAAATTGTTTCGTATTCTCATTCCACTTTGCTTGTATGGCAGCAATATCAATAGTTTCGGGACGTATAAAAAAGAAGCTTGCCTGCTCCCAAAATTCGCCCAACAAATGCAAACGTTCTTTCACCAACCCGATAACCGTAGCCAATTTGCACGCATCAGTAGGTAAGATTTTATCAGCAATAAATGGCTGTAGCAAATCTACCAAACGAGTATTATCTGTTTGTTGAATATACTGATGATTATACCATTTAGCCTTTTCGTAATCGAATTTGGCACCACCTTTATGCACTCTTGCTATCGAAAAATGTTGTATCAATTCATCCTTGCTAAATATCTCTTGCTCCATACCCGAGTTCCACCCTAGCATGGCGAGCATATTGATAAAAGCTTCGGGCAAGAAACCGCGTTCACAAAATCCAATTGTTTGTTCATTCGATCTAGGGTCTGTCCAATCCATAGCAAAGACTGGGAAACCTAATCGGTCGCCATCACGTTTACTCAATTTGCCATTTCCATCAGGTTTTAAAATTAATGGAAGATGTGCCCACTGAGGCATTTCGCTTTCCCAACCCAAATATTGCCACAATAATAAATGAACAGGAGCACTGGGCAACCACTCCTCTCCTCGGAATGCATGAGTGATTTTCATTAAATAATCGTCCACCACTACTGCCAAATGATAGGTAGGAGTGCCATCTGCTTTGAGCAACACTTTATCATCCACTAAATTAGTATCAAAACTCACCTTTCCACGAATCATATCGGTAAAAACCAAAGTTTGGTCAACTGGCATTTTAATACGAATAACATGGGGCGTATTACACGCCAACAAATCGGTCAGCTCTTCCTTCGAAAGTGTAAGCGAATTGCGCATAAAACCTCTGGTACGAGCATCATATTGAGCATTGTGATGTTCTGTCTTATAGTTTTCTCGCATCGCCTCCAAGCCTTCGGTAGTATCAAAAGCAAAATAAGCATTACCCTGCTCCACTAGCTGCAAAGCATATTGCGCATATAGTGCTTTGCGTTCGCTTTGGCGGTAAGGACCATATAGACCAGGATTCGCAGGGCTTTCGTCGGGCAAAATACCGCACCATGTTAGGCATTGCATAATATACTCTTCGGCACCCGATACAAAACGGCTTTGGTCTGTATCTTCAATACGCAATACAAAATCACCACCATGATGGCGAGCAAACAGATAATTGTACAAAACGGTACGCACTCCACCCAAATGCAAACCTCCTGTAGGGCTTGGCGCAAAACGAACTCTTACTTTTTTATGATTCATAAGTGGGCGCAAAGGTAAAGAATAATACATAGCCTAAAAAGGGTGTTTTGCCCAATGTCATTAACTTAAGGTTTGTTAACTTCTTTTAAGTTGATTTGTAGGACATGAAATATTTTCGATGATTGATAATGGTTTTAGTGTATAAAGGGGATTTTAAATCATGAATACAAATATGGTGTAGTAGTATAAAAGCTAATGAGCGTATAATTGTTATTATACGCTCATTAGCTTCATGTTTTGTAATATCCTGTTGTAAAGATGTGGTTAATCTTTATTAGATTAGCGATTTACAATTAGTGTTCTTGTTGCTATTCCCTGTTTTGTCTTGATGTAAGCGAAATAAATACCATTGAGGTCAAGTTGCAAATTGGTTGACTTATGTGTTGTTTGTATGCTCATTACTTGTTGTCCCAATACATCTGTTATATTTATTTCAGCATTGTCTGTAGGTAATGTAATTGTAATTGCTCCGCTTGAAGGGTTGGGATAAATATTGATCTCTTCATTGGATAAAAATTTATTTTCAATTCCTGAAGGAGCAATCCATTTGAGTATTTTACCATTATTACCGACTGCAAATCCCAAATTTGTATTCACAAAATAAACTGAACGTAATTCTTCAGTGGTGCCAGAAACCTGAGTATTCCAAGTAGTTCCACCGTCAATAGTTTTTTTAATGACACCTGCACCTCCTACAATATAACCAGTGTTGTTATTTACAAAATCCAAACCATATATACTACCAAGATAAGAGGGTACTGCTGTCTCCGTCCAGTTAGAACCTCCATCAATAGTTTTACGTATATATACAGTATCTGTACCTACATAGGTTGAACGCATCATGTAACCGGTAGATGTAGAAGGGAAATCAGTTGAAAAATTCCAATAACCTTTAGCGCTAGAGACCGTAGTTGAAAAAGTACTGCCAGTGGTGGTACTTAGCCATGATGAATGGGTTGGATTAAATGTCCCAAAAACAGATTCATAAAGTCCTAAAAAACCTTTTGTGGAATTGGAAAAATACAGCCCCCCTAACATACCATCGTAATAAGTAGAACCTATTTGTGTCCATGTGCTCCCACCATCTACTGATTTGACAATTTTTCCATCTGTCATCTCGGCTCCTCCACATGCAATAATTGTATCTTTACTCAATACAAACATATCTCGAATAGGGAATGCAGCACTAGGTATACAAGTAGTCCAAGTAGTACCTCCATTATATGTTTTGAGGAAAATACCTGCCCCTGCCGGATTTGTACCCGGGTTGCTTTCTCCACATACAAATCCAGTATCAGCACTGATAAAATGCACATCCCAAAACCAATATCCTGTATAAGAAGATGCTACATTAACCCAGCTAGTTCCTCCATTAACTGTTTTAAGAATTGTCCCGTTGTCTCCCGTTGCATATCCTACACTTGTTGTTGGGAAATGAACAGATTTAAGATTGCTTGTAGTACCACTACTTAATATAGTCCAATTTTGTGCGTTTGCCACATGTAAGCATGTAAATGCAATAATTGTGAAAAGTGTCTTTTTCATTATTTCTTATATTTTATAGGACAGACGTACAGAACCTAAAAAACGTTAGTAACTAAGAGTGATTTTTTCAAAACGAGGCGCAGTTGCCACCAATGTCATTAACCTAAGGTTTGTTAGTTTCATTTAAGAGGGCTTATAGCACATATAATGTTTTCGTTTGACCATTGGATGATGTTTTAGTATCAAAACTCACCTCTCCACGAATCATATCGGTAAAAACCAAAGTTTGGTCAACTGGCATTTTAATACGAATAACATGGGGCGTATTACACGCCAACAAATCGGTCAGCTCTTCCTTCGAAAGTGTAAGCGAATTGCGCATAAAACCTCTGGTACGAGCATCATATTGAGCATTGTGATGTTCTGTCTTATAGTTTTCTCGCATCGCCTCCAAGCCTTCGGTAGTATCAAAAGCAAAATAAGCATTACCCTGCTCCACTAGCTGCAAAGCATATTGCGCATATAGTGCTTTGCGTTCGCTTTGGCGGTAAGGACCATATAGACCAGGATTCGCAGGGCTTTCGTCGGGCAAAATACCGCACCATGTTAGGCATTGCATAATATACTCTTCGGCACCCGATACAAAACGGCTTTGGTCTGTATCTTCAATACGCAATACAAAATCACCACCATGATGGCGAGCAAACAGATAATTGTACAAAACGGTACGCACTCCACCCAAATGCAAACCTCCTGTAGGGCTTGGCGCAAAACGAACTCTTACTTTTTTATGATTCATAAGTGGGCGCAAAGGTAAAGAATAATACATAGCCTAAAAAGGGTGTTTTGCCTCTTGCCGAACCAATACTAATGTTTCAATGTCGCAGCATGAGATTCATTCGATCCTCTTCAATAGGCAGGGTATGTGGGTAGAGTTGTGACAGATGAGTGCTATTACATGCAACAATCACCCAAATAGTTGATTGTTTAGCCATAATCCACACTTTAGTTTTGTAATCCGAAATCTATTAATGAACTCCTTTAAACTTTAATGAGCACGTAAAAGAAAACGAGATAGTGCCAATAAAATAAGCACTGATAGTAGTATCAAAGCGAATGAGTAGCGTTCTAAAGCTATCCATCCAAGCAAAACAACACTCATTTACAAATCTTCTGCCATCGATTTTTGGGTTAAAATGTTTTTTTCGATGATTTATTTTTCTTCCTATTTCGAGTGTTTTCTTTGATATTGGGTGTCAATTCTCTACACAGACAACATCTCTTAAAACCTGTGCTATCTAAACCTTCTTTTGTCTATTGTGTTAAGCTGAAAAGTGTTTTGCTTTTTCGTCTTTTTAATTTATTAATCGTTTAGTCATTTAGTGATACAAAAAACGCTACGCTGCATATCTG
>JASGCQ010000028.1 GCA_030054025.1 Phycisphaerales bacterium
TAGCAAGCACAGCCGATTATTATCCTGGTGGTATGATGATGCCGGGTAGAAATACAGAATATAGCTGGTCGCGTTTTGGAGCGCAGAAAAGCCCTAAGGACGATGAGGTGTACGGTAAGGGCAATCTTATAGATATGGGCGATAGACATTTGGATACGAGAATTTTAAGAACGCCGAAGCCTGATAAAGAAGCTGTGAAATATCCCGGTATTAGCCCTTATACCTACGTCAATAACAGCTTTACCAACGCAATTGACCCAGATGGTCGTTTAATTGTCTTTGTAAACGGTTACAGGTTGGCAGCTCCTATTGCCAATGTTTATAGAGAAATTGTCCGCAGTGACCGTGTAACTCATGTGGATAAACTGGGGTATTGGGGCAATATAGACGATAAGTTCGCAAAAAGAATTGGTGATTACAATACGGTTTATGCAGACGGTGATGCACCAACTTTTACTAAGGGAAATCAAGCAGGATTTGATGCGCGTGTAGCCCATGGACGAGAAGCAGGTAAAGACATTATCTCACGTATCAATTCAGGCGATATAGTTTTAGCAAAAAATGACGCAGGCGAAGTAATAGAAAGCATTAAAGTAGTTGCTCATAGTATGGGTTATGCATACGCAATAGGTATGTCAAAAGTATTACAGGAGGCAGGATATAAAATTGAAGTCGCATACAATTTAGCTCCTGAAAATGATAGAGCAGGACAATATCCACCGAGTGTTGGTCGTGTAGTACAATTTGGAGAGAATCCTAAGTCATCAATAATGTCAAGCGATTGGGTTGCTCCCCAATCTTCAGATGGTATACCGAGTGCAGAACGTGCGTTTATTCCTAGCGATGCCCCACACGGACCGGCAGAAAGCCATTATGTTGATAATTATTCCTGGATTTTTGATAGAGCTCAAAACTTACGAGCAGGAGTTCGACCTAGCAACAATAATGCTCCGCGAACCCCGGTTATTGATAAAAATTCTTCATTCACTCCTCCTTCAACAAATGTAAATGCAAAAGATAATTAATAAAAACCTGTGTGGCGGTATATCCTTTGCCGTGCTTTTTTCTTTTTTTAGTTGTAAGGGTCAGAATGCTCAAATGCAATGTTATTCTGACGCATTGAAGGAAATGAAAAAAAAGCCTGTTTATACAATTGTTCAAACTGCACTTAAAGATACATTGACTGCTTGGACAGACAAGAAATTAAAAGGTGTGTGGTCTTTAAAACATTTTGATTGGAAGATCGACGAAGCTGTTTTTTTTAGCAATAAAGAGGATAAAGCGATCTTATTAATTTTAGAACGGGATACTCAAAAGATTGTGAAATTCGGACAAAACGATCATCGCCCACCTTCACAAGATCAAATAGAAACAGTTTTTGCTTACATTAAAAATGGTCGGTGGCAATTTTATACCTATACAATGCCTGTAATGGCCGTTGTACGTTCAAACTATGGTAAAACAGCTCCCATGAGTTTCGAGGAGTTGTCACAAATTGGTCGAAAAGAAACCCTTCATTCTTATTATAAACAAAATAGTTGCCAAATTAATTTGAAAATTTTCGAGATTGATGAAGCTGAAATTGAAGCAACTCATTTGAAATTTTTGGACAATAATTCGGCAATTTATCAGGGCATGCAAGAAGATCAATAATAGATTTCTTTTGAAAATGAAAAAATACAATAATAATAAGCCGCCCATTTTGGGCGGCTTATTCCCGCTGTTCGGGATGTTCCGGAGGGCATCCCGAACGATAGATAAAATAGGATTTGCAATCCGATAAAATTAAAAAAAAGAAATCGGCGTCACTCGTCCTTTTTGTATTTGCTCACCCTCAAAAAACAAAAACGAAAATAAAAAAAGAGACAAGGGACAGACGGCAAACGCACAGGGCTTCCGTACATTCTCGCATCTTAAAAATGATCCTACAGACCAAAAGACGAAGCCAGATCACCAAGATTTGGCAAAGTATTGACAACATCAAATACCCCTTTATTAACCTATCTCCGTAGTTCTATTGAACTTTTTGGGTTTACAAAGTTTATCAAGCAACGCGGTTATGTCAAATTAGCACCCAAAATTTGGCAAATCGCCTAACGAGTCTCAAGAAGGGTAACACTTGTGAGGCGTATTTTTATCAAAAAACCTATAAAACATTCCACTGTATTTAAACAAGCTACATGCCCAAGCCCCTATCACCAAAGCAGCAGCAACCAATCAGCCTGCCCTACCGAAAATTGGAAAATCTGCACATCATCTTTTGGCTCTTCAAAGACATGAGCTGGTGTATGCAATGGCGACCTTTGGGCATTGCCATGATTCTACCCACTTTGATAGCCGCCATCATTATTACGGTACGCAGCCGAGATATCTTTAGCGAATGGATACACAACCTTGCCATAATAGCTTGGATAGTAGCCAACTCTTATTGGATGATTAGTGAATTTTTTCATTTCGACAATCAAATACTCTATGGCACTTGGGCATACAAGCATTTAGCTATCTTTCCCTTCTGTATCGGATTATTATTTTTAGCCTACTATTATGGCTATTGGAAGCCAAAGCATAAAGAAGCTGAGACAACCCTGTAAGGCAATCATACCCCCTAAATCTACCCCTATCACTGCTCCAACATTTGCTATTTCTCATTAACTTAGCAGACTTTATCAAAAATATATAGCTTTTCTACAATGAAAAAACTTTTATTTGCAATTGGTGCCGCACTCTTGACGCACAGTGCCAAAGCCGACGAGGGAATGTGGATTCCATCGCTCATCGGAAAAAACTACGAGGAAATGAAACGTCTAGGACTCAAACTGAGCAAAGACGATTTGTATAACATCAACAATGCCAGCCTTAAAGATGCCGTAGTGCAATTTGGTGGCGGGTGTACAGGCGAAATCATCTCTTCGAAAGGATTGCTGCTTACCAACCACCATTGCGGATACGGAGCTATTGCGGCACTCAGCAGTGTAGAAAAAAACTACCTCGATAATGGCTATTGGGCAAAGAGCATGAGCGAAGAATTGCCCGCAGAAGGCATCACCGCTTTGTTTTTACAAAACATCAGCGATGTTACCGAGCAAATCAATGCTGCAGTAGGAAATGCCCAAGGCGACGAAGCGGCCAAACTGATGAGCGAAGGCATAAAAAAAATAGAAAAAGAAGCCTCAAATAGTGGCAAATTGGTAGCCAACGTAAAAGAATATTTCAACGGCAATCAGTATCTGCTCCTGACCTACAAAAGATACACCGATGTGCGCTTTGTCGCTGCACCGCCTAAATCTTTGGGCAAATTTGGCGGTGATACCGACAACTGGATGTGGCCTCGCCATACTTCCGACTTCTCCATATTCCGAGTATATGCCGGAAAAGACAATGAGCCCGCCGCCTACTCCAAAGACAATGAGCCTTTGAAACCCAAAAAATACTTACCTGTATCCATCAAAGGCAACCAAGAAAAGGATTTTGCCATGATAATGGGTTATCCTGGACGTACCAACCGCTACGAAGTATCTTATGGTATTGATTTGGCACTTGCAGAAACGAATCCTGCTATTGTGGACATCCGCACTGAGCGTTTGGCGATTATGAAAAAACACATGGATGCCGACAAATCTGTTTATTTGAAATTGACTTCTCGTTATGCCAGTATTGCCAACTATTGGAAATATTATATCGGACAAACAGAGCAATTGAAAAGACTGAAAGTTGTAGAGCAGAAAAAAGCAGAAGAGAAAATATTTAGCCAATGGTCGGCTGATAAAAAAGCCGGTTACGACAACCTGATGCAGCAGTACGAAAAAATGTATGCCGATTACAAGCCTTATGCCAAGCACGCTACCTATTACTCCGAAGCCTTCCGTGCCAGCTGCCTTGCACGTATAGCCTCGGCAGTAGAGCCTTTAGAAAAAGTATTGCGCACGAGTCCTGTAAAAGATTCGATAGACAAATATGTGAAAGTATTGAAAATGGCACGCAGCATGAACATGAAAGATTATGACCCTGCTACGGATAAAGATTTGTTTGCCGCAATGAGCAAGATGTACTACAACAATGTATCAAAAAACCAATTACCCGACATCTACCAAGAGGTTATTTTGGGCAAGGACGATCAAGACGCCAGCAACGAATTGTTCCAAGCCTATACCAAATATGTATATAAAAACACTTGCCTCTTAGACAGTGCCGAGTTTGAATCATTTTGTACCAAGCCAACCTTGAGCGCTATCAAAAGAGACCCTGCCTTGCAATACGCCATCAGCTTTGTACGCAATTTCGAAAGCAACTATTTGCCCAAAATAGAAAGCATGAACAAACAGAAAAAAGACCTAAGCAAGCAATATGCCAAGGGCTTGATGGAAATGAAAAAAGGACAATTATTTTACCCCGATGCCAACTCTACCATGCGTATCAGCTACGGGCAAGTATTGGCTTATGCACCGCAAGATGCTGTGATGTACAAACACTTTACCACACTTGATGGTCTGCTTGCCAAATACAAGGCAGGCGACGACGAGTTTGACCTGCCACAAGACTTGATGCAACTACATCAGAAAAAAGATTTTGGTCAATATGCCGATGCCGATGGTAGCATTCATACCTGCTTTATCACCAACAACGACATCACTGGTGGTAACTCCGGCAGCCCCGTGATTAATGCCAACGGCGAACTCATCGGTTGTGCCTTCGATGGTAACTGGGAAGCAATGAGTGGCGATATTGCCTTTGACAAAAAATACAAACGCACCATTGTAGCCGATATTCGTTTTATCCTTTTCTTGATTGATAAAATGGGTGGAGCGCATAACTTGATTACAGAAATGGATGTTCGTAAGTAATACAACAGAGCTTTTGTCAATAATACCCTTAAAAGTGCGAACCTCATCAATTCGCACCTTTTTTTGAAAAAAATAATATCAAAATGATAGTTGATAAAAAACATTACTTTTAGATGCTAAAAACCATCCAAATGGGTAAATCCATTCTTTCAAAAAAAGAGCAAATGGCGAATATCAATTTGGATTGAACGCCACCAACGGACAAAACACGCTACGCATCGAAGACTATACAACCAAATCCGCTTGTGAAAATGGTATTGAATCAATAAGAAAAAACAGTACTGAGGGATCGAGATTTGAACACAAAGTATCAAGCAACAACAAATTTTACTTCAACCTCAAAGCCACAAAAGTACAAACAATTGTTATCAGCGAAATGTATGAGTCGGAAGTAGGAAGGGATAATGCTATAGCATCTGTACAAAACAATGCGCCCGATGCTACTGTGGACGACCAAACGGGATAATTTTATTTTATAGACAATCTTGCGTTATCGGTGCGAAGTTCTTTGAGGATTCGCACATTTTTGGGGAGCGAAGAAAAATTATCATTACTCCAACTTGTCAATTCAAGGCTTTTGTTACATTTGCAACTATGAGCATAGATTCAATTTTCGAAATACTGAAATATACCTTACCAGCCCTTATCGTATTGGCGGCAAGTTATTTGATTGTGCAAAAATTTTTGGTATCGGAGCTCCGTCGCAAACAGATTGCCTTGCTCCATGAAACACAAAACATTACCATCCGAATGCGCCTGCAAGCATTCGAACGTTTGACGCTGCTGATGGAGCGCATTCACCCCAGACAAATGATGCCCAAAGTGTATAACAGTGCTATGACGGTATCGCTGTTGCAACAGGCATTGGTAACCAGTATTCGCAGCGAATACGAACACAACCTCAGCCAGCAGGTATATGTATCGCGCGAAGTATGGGAAAGTGTAAAAGCAGCAGTAGAACAAGAAATCGGAATGATACACCAAATTGCTATTCGCCTATCGCCCGAAGCTCCTGCCAAAGAACTCAACCACTACATTTCTGACTACTTGATGAGCCTGAGTGATGATTTACCCTCAGATATTGCCCTCAAAATCATTCATGATGAGGCTCGTAGAGTATTATCCTATGGTTCTGTTTAAGATTTTTATTAAGTTAATTGCACCCAATCCGTTAAACTATTTACAACGCCCTTATCAGATAGGCTTATATGCCTATAATTTTTTTATCTTCGCCTCCTTTACAAATAGATTACATTTCGTTTTTGACTCTTATGAACAACAACGCTTTTGACACCAAAGCTTTACCACAGCATATTGCCATTATTATGGATGGCAATGGGCGATGGGCAAAAGAGCGTGGACAAGACCGTATTTATGGGCATCACGAAGGGGTATTGAGTGTTCGAGAAATCGTAAATGTATCGGGCGAAATCGGCATAAGATATTTAACCCTCTATGCTTTTAGCACCGAAAATTGGAATCGCCCCAAAGAAGAAGTAGATGCCTTGATGGAACTGTTGGTAGCCACCATCCGAAAAGAAGTGGATGAACTAAACAAAAAAAATGTGCGCTTACATGTCATTGGCGATTTTGCAGCACTGCCAGCAATATGCCAAAAAGAAATGCAAGAAGCGATCGATATGACGGCAAGCAATAGCGGCCTCAATCTGATATTGGCTCTTAGCTACAGTGCCAAATGGGAGATTACTCAAGCGGTTCAAAATATTGCTCAACAGGTAAAAGAAGGAAAAATACAACCAGAACAAATAGACGACCAACTTTTTCATCAAAATTTATGTACACATTCTTTTCCCGACCCTGAGTTGATGATTAGAACGAGTGGAGAAACCCGAATCAGTAATTTCTTGCTGTACCAACTCGCCTACTCCGAACTCTACTTTACAGCTACTCATTGGCCCGATTTCAGAAGATCGCATTTTCTCGAAGCAATAGCCGACTATCAGCAGCGCGAAAGAAGATTTGGAAAGATTAGTGAACAAATTCAAACAACAGAGCATGCCCCAAAACATTAAGCATCTTTTTATTCTTCCCGCTTTATTATTATCATTATTGGGCTTTTCGGCTCAGGCTCAATTGGCAATACCTAATGGTGATGCAGGAATTAAACCCGCTGCTCCCAGCGAGTACATCATTGGCGGCATCAGCTCATCGGGAGCCAATTTTTTGGACGAAGACTTATTAATTGCCGTAAGCGGACTCTCTGTCGGTAAAAAAATCAAATTACCCTACGATGAATCTATTGCAAAAGCTATAAAAAACCTATGGAAACAAGAACTATTCTCCGATGTCAACATCAGCATTGATAAATTTATTGAAGACAAAGTTTTTTTAAAAATTAATGTCGAAGAACGCCCAAGACTGAGCCGATACAACTTCAAAGGCATTCATAAAGGCGAAGCGCAAGAATTGAAAAACAAAATGATTCTTGTAAAAGGAAAAGTAGTAACCGAAGCCACCAAAAAAGAATGTATGGTGCGCATCAAAAGATATTTTGAAGACAAAGGATTTGGTATAACCTCAGTAAAAATCAGAGAACGTAATGATTCTGTACTGATCAATTCAGTGATTCTTACCTTCGATATAGAAGTAGGTAAAAAAATAAAAGTAAACCAAATCAACTTTTCGGGTAATGAATATGCTAGCGAAAATAGATTAAAACGTAGCCTGAAAGACACTAAGGAATCTGGCCGTATTTCGCTACACCCTGCCGATGGTATCTCTGTTTATGGCAGTAACAGCAAAAGGTCTTTTGGTAAATATTTGAAAAATTTCGGATTCCTGTCGTTCTCCAAAACAATGGACGCACTCGACCCTTATTTCAGACCCAAATTTTTGAAATCATCCAAATTCAACCAACATAAATTTGAACAAGATAAAGAAGGTATTGTTGCCTATTACAATACACTAGGCTTTAGAGATGCCAGTGTAGTCTCCGACACTATATATCCCGTTAAAAACGGCAATATCAATATTGACATTAAAGTAAATGAAGGTAAACGCTATTATTTTGGCGACATCCAATGGAAGGGTAATACCAAATATGCGAACGAAACTTTGACGAAACTTTTAGGTATCAAACGAGGCGATTTGTACGACCAAGAATTGTTGGCAAAACGTATCGGTATCATACCCGACCCTGCGGGACAAGACATCAGCAGCTTGTATATGGACGATGGCTACCTTTATTTCCGTATAGACCCCACAGAAACTTCAGTAGTTAACGATACCATTAACTACGAAATCCGAATCAGCGAAGGCGTACAAGCTACCATCAATAACATTACTATCGAAGGCAACGACCGCACCAACGAAAATGTTATCCGTCGTGAGATATACACCTTACCCGGCAGCAAATTCAGCCGTAGCGACATCATGCGCACCACACGCCAAATAGCAGGTTTGGGCTTTTTCAATCCCGAAAAAACCATTCCCCAACCCAAGCCTCGTCCTGATGGTACTGTGGACATTAACTATTCTGTAGAAGAAAAATCGAGCGACCAATTGCAAATGTCAATGGGCTTTGGCGGAGGCGTGAGCTTTTATGGTCAAATCGGCGTTACGTTCAATAACTTTTCTTTGCGCAATTTACTCAAACCCAAATTGTGGGATCCGCTTCCCGTTGGTGATGGTCAACGTTTTTCGGTCAACTTCTCTTCCAATGGTTTGAATTTTAGCTCACTCAACGTATCGCTTACAGAGCCTTGGCTGGGTGGTAAAAAACCAAATTCACTCACCACCAATTTTATGTACAGCAATTTTTCTTCTAACCTCTCGGATGGTTCTAAATCATTCATCAAAGTTATTGGTGGTGGTATGACTTTAGGTAAAAGAGTAAAATGGCCCGATGATAACTTTATTGTGAGTTATGGTATCAACTATCAAAACTACCAATTGAACAAATACACCGGCTTGATTTCTGATTTCACCGACGGATTCAGCAACAACCTTTATTTCAAAATATCCGTTCAAAGATATTCGCTCGATCAACCTACCTACCCTCGTAGCGGCTCCGACATCAATTTTAGTTTCCAATTCACCCCCCCTTACAGTAGTTTTAGCGGTATCGATTTTGCCACAGCCGGACAAGATCAAAAATACAAATGGATAGAATATCACAAATACCGTTTCAAAGCAGATTGGTACAAAACCATTGTGGGTAATATGGTATTTAAGTTCTCTGCCAAAATGGGATTCTTGGGTCACTACAACCCCGACATTGGTCTTTCGCCCTTCGAGCGCTTTCAATTGGGTGGCGACGGTTTATCCGGACAAAACTTCTTTATCGGCCGCGACATTATTTCTCAGCGCGGTTACGATGCGTATGGTCAAAATGCTACCATCTTCAATAAATATGTTGCCGAGATACGTTATCCCTTTTCGCTCAGCCCTACCACTACTATTTATGGTCTGGTATTTGCCGATGCGGCTAATGCTTGGTCTAATTTTGGAGGTTTCAACCCTTTCAAATTGAATAGAGACGTAGGTGTCGGTATTCGTTTATTCCTGCCTATGTTTGGTTTGTTAGGATTGGATTATGGTATCGGTTTAGACCGTTATCAGTTTAATCCAAACGGTACAGGCGGCTCCAGTTTGAAAGATATGTCCAAGATTACCTTCATGCTGGGCTTCGAACCAGAATAAACAGACGGATTGTTTGAAATGTTAAAAAGAAAAACTTGTTTAAACCCAATAGAATACCAAAAGTCTGAAAGTAAATTCTACTATTGCTTTACCAGCCATTTTAAAAAAATAAAAATAGAACATGAAAAAATTCATTCTCCCGCTACTGCTTGTTTTAGCCACAACAACTGTAGCTTCTGCACAAAAGTATTGTATCATTGATTCTAAATATATTTTAGAAAAAGTACCCGAATACAAAGCGGCGCAATCACAGTTAGATATGTTTTCTAAAAATTGGCAAGCTGAAGTAGATAATAAAATGAAGGAGGTAGATCGTATGTACAAAGGCTATCAGGCAGAGCGTGCTATGCTCAATGATGATATGCGCAAAAACCGTGAAGAAGATATTATGAACAAAGAAAAAGCGGCAAAAGACCTTCAAAAACAATATTTTGGCTATGAAGGTGAACTCTTCAAAAAACGTCAAGAATTGGTAAAGCCTGTTCAAGACAAAGTATATAACGCCGTACAGAAAATGGCGGTAGCTCGTGGCTATGATTTGGTATTGGATAAAGCAGGAGGAGTAACTATGTTTTATGCCGACCCCAAGCTAGACCGTAGCGACGAAGTGTTAAAATCTTTAGCTATTAGCAAATAAAAGCTACGATTCAAACATATAAATCTATATTTTCGCAACTCTTTACAAAACAAAATATCATACACAACTCTAATGAAAAAAATCATTCTTTTAGCAGCCTGTACTTTCGCACTATTTACCTCTGTACATGCACAAACGCTTAAACTAGGTCATATCAATTCTCAAGAGCTTTTGGGTCTAATGCCTGAAGTGAAAAAAGCGGACGCTGATTTGAAAGCTTATGCCAAATCGTTCGAAGAACAGTTGGAAACAATGACCAAAGAGTACCAAAAGAAAATGGGCGATTACCAAGCACAAGAAAAAACAATGACTGATGCCGTAAAAGAAGTAAAACAAAAAGAGATTACGGATTTGGGCGGACGTATCGAATCTACTCAAAAAAGTGCTGAAGAAAAAGTAGTAGCCAAAAAACAAGAACTCTTCAAACCCATCTTGGATAAGGCAGAAAAAGCCATCAAAGAGGTAGCCAAAGAAAAAGGCTTCGATTATGTATTCGACCTTTCTACTGGCTCTGTATTGGTAGCACGCGATGCAGACAATATGCTCCCTCTAGTAAAAGCTAAATTGGGTATTCAATAATACTATCCTTTAAGAATAAATGTAAAAGCCCCAAAAGAAATTTCTTTTGGGGCTTTTACTATACAGGATATTGCTTACTTTTTTAGACTGTAAAAATAGCCCTCCAATTGTTGCGCAATAATATCCCAACTAAATTTGGATTGAATTATTTCGACTCCTTTTTGCCCCACTTTTGCGCACATTTCGGCAGAGGAGAGCAATTGAATAATACTTTGAGCAAATGCTTCAGGATTGGTTTGCATAATAGCCCCCTCGCCACTTTCAATACCCAGTCCTTTAAAGCCGATATGACTACAGACCACAGGCACTCCCATAGCCATCGCCTCCAATACCTTGTTTTGAGTACCAGCACCAAAGCGTAAGGGAGCAACCACTACACTAGCGGCATTATATTGTTCTGCAAGATTGGGTACAAACCCGATTACTCTTATTTTATCACTTGCCAAAGCAGTAACCTTCGAAATGGGGCTTTGTCCAGCAATAATAAATTGAATGGAAGGAAATTGCTTTTGAACAATTGGAAATATACTTTCTGCAAAATAAATCACCGCATCTACATTAGGACCATAGTTCATATTACCCGTAAAAAGCAAAGTATGGTTGTGTGTATAATCGTGCTGATGTGCTTGGAATAATGAAGTATCTACACCATTGGGTAATAAAGCTATGTTATTCAGATGATGCTCTTGCTCCAAATACTGTTTGTCCTCATCCGAACAAACTAAAGATAAATTATAAGACGCAATAATCCGTTCGTATTGATAGACTCGCTTTTGTTCCATGCCTTCCCAATAGCGTTTCAAAGGATTTTTGGCATTTGCCTGCTTTCGCTTCCAATACAGCGAAAAAGCATCGGGTAAATCTAAAATGCGTAACAGATTGTCATGATGCGCCATGTACTGAGCCATTCGCAAATGCTGTACATGCACCACATCAAAATGCTGTTGCCCGATAGCGGCATTTACTGCCTTTTGCATAGCATTACTCGCAAAATAATGTACTTGAAAAGGTTTGTGGGTAAATATGCCTTGAGCGCATTGCAGTGCCGACTTCCATTTGGGCAAATCAATCAACTGTACGCTAGTAAAAATTGTTTTTAACTCTTCTTCATAATGCCAATCATCAGCAGATTGTGCAAATGCAATTAGATGAAGCTCGTGTTGCACGCACAATCTTTTGGCGAGATTGTAAATCTTGAGCTTGTCGCCCCTATAAGGCGGATATGGCAAACGATTGGCGAGAAATAGAATTTTCAAAAGAGAAGAATAAAAAATTATTAGCACAAAAATATTAGGCAGAAATTACAGAATTATCAATCATACTTGATACTATTTTCCAACGTTTGACTTTTGGAATTTTAACAGTTTTAATAGCTGACAAATCACTTAATATTTTATTCGCCAAAATATTTTCCATACGAACAAGAACTGCATTACCAATCATTTTGTAACCATCAGCAATGTTTTTGTAATAGAATTTAAGCTGAATTCAAGATTGAAGTGCAACAGGTTGTAAAAATAGTTTAATTGGCGAAAATTAGCTTAGTTTTTTTTCTAGGTCTGGTGTTTATTTTGCTTTGAATAGCTAAGATTTCTTTATTTGAATAAAGATTAAGCTTGATACCTGATACCATTGTCCCTAACTTGCAACTATGTTTATCCGATTTCTATACTTGACCTTGCTTTTCTTAATACCTACAAGATTATGGGCACAACAGAAAAGCTATTTCAATACCCCCGATAAAAATGGACGGGACAGAACTTTCTTTGGCGGATTTGTTATCGGAATGAATCCTACTCAGGTAGATGGCGACAACTTTTCGGGTTACCATAAGTTTGGCTTGAATACAGGCTTAATCTCTTTTGTAAAAATGAGTCCTACTGTAGTCGCCAGTTTAGAATTGCTCTTTTCGCAAAAGGGTGCCAAAAATGTGGAGATGTATCATGCTCCAGCAGTAGGCTCGGTCCCCATTATTTATACTGCCAAACTCAATTATGTAGAAATACCCGTCATGCTGCACTACCAAGCACAAGAGCGTATTCAATTGGGGCTAGGTGTATCGTATGCTCGCCTCATTAGCGACAAAGAAGAAATGGATTCTTATACCTCATCTGGTAGCAGCAATTTGCAAAATACATTTCGGCAATCCGATTTTAATTATCTGATAGGCATCAAATATCAGTTGTATCATAATTTTTTTGCTGCGGCACGTTATCAATATTCTATCTTCAGCATTCGCGATGCTGATAAAATTCCGATACAATTTGGTACTACCGCACAATTCAACAATTTATTTGCATTGCAAATCATTACTTTGTTCTAATTTTTTTGAGACCCTTTTATGAAAATAGCTGATATAATTGCCCTCTTCGAAGAATTTGTACCCACACAATACCAAGAGTCATACGACAATTGTGGCTTGCAAGTAGGTAATACGAATGATACCATACAAGCTGCTTTGCTCAGTCTGGATATAACAGAAGAAGTCCTAGATGAGGCGATTGCTAAAGCTTGTAATTTAATTATAGCGCATCATCCGCTTATATTTTCGGGACTCAAGAATCTTACAGGGCGCAATTATGTACAACGTATTGTGCAAAAAGCAATAAAGTACGATATCAATATTCTTGCTGTGCATACCAATCTGGATAATATGCGCAAAGGAGTGAACGAGCGTATTGCCCGTCAATTAGGCTTACAGAAAACACAAATCCTTGCCCCAACATCGGGCAATTTATACAAACTACAAACTTTTGTACCGCACGAATATTCTGCAGCACTAAAAGATGCCCTGTTTTCGGTAGGGGCGGGTAGTATTGGGCATTACAGCGAATGCAGTTTTAGTAGCAATGGTCAAGGTACATATAGAGGCGACGAAGCAACAAAACCATTTATTGGAGCTGTAGGCGGGCTCAGAGAAATAGTGTCTGAAGAAAAAATAGAACTGATTGTCCCAGCTCATCTCAAAAATCGAGTAGAAAAGGTACTAATCACCAACCATCCCTACGAAGAGGTAGCATTTGATTGGATTGCCTTGAGCAATCAGAATAAGGAAATCGGTGCTGGCATGATTGGTGAATTACTCGAGCCAATGGATGAAATAGATTTTCTTAAACTATTGAAAAGCCATATGAAAGCACAAGTTGTTCGTCACACAGCATTATTGGGAAAGAAGATTCGGCGAGTTGCTCTTTGTGGCGGATCGGGCAGTTTTTTGCTCAAGAATGCCATAGCCGCTAAAGCTGATGTTTTCGTGAGTGCCGACTTCAAGTATCACCAGTTTTTTGATGCGGAAAATCAAATTGTGATAGCCGATATCGGACACTATGAAACCGAACAATTTACCGTAGAAATATTTGATGCTTTACTTAAGAAAAAAAATATTACCTTCGCCGTTCTTTTATCGGCATTGGATACCAACCCAATTAAATATTTATAATACAATATGGCTACAGTCAAAGATTTTTCAATCGAAGAAAAGTTGAAAGCAGTACTTACACTGCAAAAAATAGATTCTAAAATAGACGAAATCAAAACACTCAAAGGCGAATTGCCAATGGAGGTGAATGATTTGGAAGATGAAATTGCTGGTTTGCAAACGCGTATTGCTAATATAGATACGGATATCGAAAATATCAACAACTACATTACACAACGTACTGAAGCTAAAAAAGAGGCAGTAGCTTTGGGTAAGAAATACGAAAAGCAACAAGACAACGTAAAGAACAACCGTGAGTTTGAAGCTTTGAGTAAGGAAATAGAAATGCAAGAGTTGGAAGCTAAATTGTGCGATAAGCATATAAAGGATGCCAATTTCGAACTCAAAGAACGCCAAGCTGTTCGTGCTACCACCGAAGATAAAGTGGCTGTAGTAGAAGATACCTTGAAGGCGAAGAAGAAAGAGTTGGAAAAAATTATTGTTGAAACAGAGAAAGAAGAGAAATTATTAAATAAGCAGTCTGCCGAAGCAAAAGAAAAAGTAGATGAGCGTTTGATGTTGGCTTATGATCGTATTCGTAGCAGCTATTCCAATGGATTGGCTGTGGTAGCGATACACAGAGATTCTTGCGGTGGTTGCTTCAATGTAATCCCTCCTCAAAGACAATCCGAAATTCGCCAGCACAAAAAAATCATCGTGTGCGAACATTGTGGTCGTATCTTGGTAGATTCAGAGTTGGATGATAACACAAAAACAAAGAAATAATTTAAAAAATATAAGCAAAAAAAGACCCGAAACGTTTGTTTTCGGGCTTTCTTTTAAAAACAACATTTCGTTTTTTGACAAGATTGAGCTACGAAATAATTGTACCTTCGCAATTCAAATTTTTTTTGAAAGAAAATAATGGCGAAAAAGATAAATCAAAAATGTAGTATCTGCGGAAGACCGGAGAAAGAAGTCATTATACTGCTTACAGGCATGGATGGTAATATTTGCGATGCCTGTATTGAGAATGCGTACCATGTACTGAAAGATACTTTAGGAGAAATTCAAACGAAATCAAGTACAAGCAAAACTCAAAACGAGTTTGCGCAACATAAGCTCTACAAACCCAAAGAAATTAAAGCATTTCTGGATCAATATGTAATCGGGCAGGATGAGGCGAAGAAAGTGATGGCTGTGGCAATGTACAATCATTACAAGCGGCTCATGCACCCTCCGCAAGATGATGTGGAGATTGAAAAATCAAATATCATTATGGTGGGCGAAACCGGTACCGGAAAAACCTTGTTGGCAAAGAGTATGGCTCGTCTGTTGCAATTGCCTTTTGCAGTAGTAGATGCTACCGTCTTTACCCAGGCTGGATATGTGGGCGAAGATGTAGAAAGCATCTTGTCGCGCTTGTTGCAAAGCTGCAATTACAATGTAGCGGCTGCGGAGCGTGGTATTGTGTATATAGATGAGATTGATAAAATTGGGCGCAAAGGAGATAACCCTTCCATCACCCGCGATGTCAGTGGCGAAGGGGTGCAACAATCTTTACTCAAATTACTTGAAGGAAGCGAAGTGCTTGTGCCACCTGAGGGCGGACGTAAGCATCCCGACCAGAAAATGGTAAAGGTGAATACACAAAACATCTTGTTTATTTGTGCGGGCGCATTCGAGGGTATTGACAAGATGATTTCGCGAAGAGTACAGGCGGCATCCATCGGGTACAATGCCATTAAAAGTGGTAAAGAACTTGACCGTGCCAATCTGTTGCAATATGTGAATGCGCAAGATTTACGCAGTTTCGGGCTCATCCCCGAATTATTGGGTCGCTTGCCCATTGTTACCTATCTCAATCCGTTGGACAAAGAAGCATTGACCCGTATTTTGACTGAGCCGAAAAATGCACTCATTAAGCAATACACGCGATTGTTTGAGTTAGAAAATATTCAATTGGAGGTAAAGAATGAGGCCATTGAGTATATGGTGGGTAAGGCGATAGAATTTAAACTGGGCGCACGAGGATTGAGGGCTATTTGCGAAATGATTCTTACTGATGCCATGTTTGAATTGCCCTCACAAGACATTAAAGACCAAATTTTTGTATTGGACAAAGAATATGCCCAACAAAAATTAGAAAAATCTAAACTGGGACTCCTCTCCGCAGCATAAACACCAAAAATAAAATAAAAAATGGAAGATCTTATTAAAAAACTAACCGAAACTGCCAGCATCAACGAAGAACAAGCAGCTAAAGCTATAGAAACCGTGGTGAATTTTATCAAAGAGAAATTGCCGCCCATGATGCATGGCGTGGTGGACAATTTTATCGGCAGTAGTAATGCTGCTGCTGACGATGGTATTTTGTAAATTCTATTTCAAAAATTCGTTCTACACTAATTCCTATAGGTCAAGTTTCACAAGGTTGTTGATGTAAATTGACTATGTTATCGTTCAAATTTAGGAGTATATTTTTAAAATTATTAGGGTTTATTTTAAACAATTCTGGTTTTAGGTGATACCATTTTTCAAGTGCCTCAAATGGTGTTTTTACGTTCAATTCTTTTCTTAGAGAACCGTGCCTTCTAAATAAATTGTAAAAAACAAGAAAGCTTAATACCGATTTATACACTACGTCATTATGATGTTAAATTTATATTGCTAATTGTTGTAAAACTCTTTCTAAGAATAGTAAGGCGAAATCAAAATATACACCAACACGCCTGTGATGCTCACATACAACCAAAGAGGGAATGTATAACGGGTTAATTTTTTATGGGCATCAAACTCATTAATCAAGCCTCGATAAGCGGTAAATAAGATGAAGGGAAGAATAATTGCCGCTAAAGGGATATGTGTGGCCAGTATGATATAATAAAAGGTTTTGAGCTCGCCTTCGCCACCAAATTTGGTTTCGCCGCTAAAAAGATGATGTGCAATGTAGCTTAGTAAAAACAACACTGAAAGCAACATCGCTGCCAACATGATGTTTTTATGAGCCTGAAAGTTTTTCTTCTTTACCGCCACCAATGCTGCCACCAATAATATTGAAACTATGGAATTAATGACGGCATTCGCTAAAGCAAAAAGATGAGGGTCGAACCCAAAATCGACCTTTAATTTTACCTTGCTCAGAATCACTACTGCTGCAAATACGACAAAGGATACAGTAAGGATAAGCGTTTTAGCTTGTTTGTCGTTTTTCTTAAGTGCCTGTTGTAACATTGATTGATGGCGTTATGATGTGTGTTGTCTCGGTTAATTTAAAAACTTGAAGTAATAGAAGCCCTGATACCACTAAATGCAGGTTCGTAGCGACAAACACCACCAGTACAATTGATACCGGCTACTTGTTTTACATAAGCCAAACTAAAGCGATGAGGTCCTTTGGTGTATGCAGTAAACACATTGTAATAATGTGTTTTTTCATGATTTGCTGTTGGGTTAATGTTATACATATCTGATAGGGCAAAAGACCAATGAGGGGCAATCGTATATTCTACAAGTCCATAGGCCCAAGAACCATAATCTTGTTTGGTATCTTGATATTCAAGCTCTACACGCAATGCTTGCTTGTTATTGATACGGTAAGTAATATCTACAAAAGGGGTCACGGAATACATAAAGGGCAATGGTTCGTTGCGATAAACTTGCAGGTTGTATTCCATATACTGAACGCCACCGCCTAAAATCCATTTATCCAAGCCACGGTATTCCCCATCTACAAATATTTCGCGGTAGAGCTTCTCTCCGTTTATTTTGTTGGTATGGGTGTAATTGATATTAATATTATAATTGTCATTCGGAGCTATCATAATGTCACCTTTTATCGCCATTTCCGATAAATCTTGAGAAGCAGGCGTATATCTTGCCAACAAACGATGAGGACGAATGACTGCTACTACCGGTTGCCAGTTCACCATGCCATCCAATAGAGTAGTAGAGGGAGAATTGCGCATCACAAAGTTTTCAGTTCTTTTTGCAGTTAAGTTTACAGCGACGCCTTTTTTCGCCCATCCCAAAGTTGAATATAAAGTAGAACCGGAATGTTTTTCTAAAATTCCATTTACACTAATCGCCTCACTTGTTTTATAGACACCTTCTGCATACCAAGTGATGTTTTTGTACATCAAGGTATTGTAGGCTGTGTAGGCATACATATTGTATTTGGGTATAAATCGATCTTCTAGGGGTAGTGCATTAATCGAAGCGATGACATCCTGCATAGCGCCTTCGTCTAAGGTGCGATTGAGGGATCCCACTCCGGGTGTGATGTGTACTTTACTAATGTCATAATCGCCTTCTATGTTAATCGCTTTAAAGATTGGGGCATAAAAAGTATTGACTGCATTGTTGTTTTTTTGTTGCCCCGCCAAAGCTTTGACAAAAATATGGTCATTGATTTTGTATTTCAAAGAAAGCCCCACCAAGGCATTGTCTATTAATAAGCCTCTATCTTCATAAGAACGAAACAGAATGCCGCTGCCTATTTGGTCGTAGATATAGCCTGCGCTGATGCTGAGGCTGCCTATATCTTTACTTAAATTGAATGCCCCGATCCCATAAGTTGTCATGGGTTTTGTCAAGTGTTTCAAGTTAGAGTTTTGAAAAGCGTCCACGCGTAAGAAGGCGGTAAAGCCATTTTGATTGTAGCGCAAACTCAACCAACTTTCTCCTCCACTCTTGAATTTTTCGTACAAAGGGTTATTGGGTTCGATAATGTTGGAGTCGTTTTGGAAAAAATTGACATTGGTCATAATGTCTCCAGTAAGCGTACCTTGCTGCGCAAATGCAGCAGTATAAGTTGCGGTTAATGCAAATGAAAGCAGGAGTTTCTTCATTAAGTTAATGTTAAAATCTATTGAAAATTTCTACGAAAATACTTGCCTTATGTAACATTTACAACTTATTTTTGCCAAACAATCTAAAACATAAAAAAGACAGCATGAAAAAATTAAGCGCATTTTCTTTGTGCCTTTGTGCCTCGCTTACCTTATTGGCTCAGACAGAATTGCCCAATACCCAAATCAAAGATGTGAATTCAGGAAAAAAAGTAGCTTTTAACCAAACTTTTGAAAAAGGAAAAGTAACCGTAGTGAGCTTTTGGGCTACATGGTGTGTACCTTGCAAAAAAGAAATCAATAATGTACGCCATAAAATGGCTGATTGGAAAAAAGAAGCCGATTTCAATTATATGACGGTATCTATAGACGAATCTCGCGCAGAAGGATTGGTGCGCAGTTATGCCAAATCGCAAGGTTGGGATTTCCCCTATTATCAAGATACAAATTCAGATTTGAAACGCTCACTCAATTTTCAAAATGTGCCTTTTACCATTATTGTAGATAAAAATGGTAAGGTAGCTTGGATGCACACGGGATACGAAGAAGGTGGCGAGAATGAATTGTTTGCCAAAGTGAAAGAGCTTTCGGCAATGTAATATTACAAGGCTAATGTTTTTATAAATACTTCGAAGATATTTCTTTGGAGCGGTTTATTTTAGATGCATTTCTCTGATAATAGGGAATCAACTTATTTGCTTGTTATCGCATTGATTATTTCTTTGCTCAGTGGAGATGTTTTGGGCTTGAAGATAGCGATAAGCTGTCCTTGCTCATCAATCAAGTATTTTTGAAAATTCCATTTCACCTTGGAGTCTTTATATTTATTGTATTTTTTGTGGGTTAACCAATAATAGATGGGTGCTATGTTTCTACCTTTTACGGATATTTTTTCCGACATAGGAAAAGTGACTCCATAGTTTTTTTGACAAAACTGGGCAATATCCTCATTGCCTTTGGGTTCTTGGAATAAAAAATTATTAGCAGGAAATCCTACGATTACCAATTGGTTTTTGAATTGAATGGAGAGTTCTTCAAGTTCTTTGTACTGTGGCGTAAATCCACATTTGGATGCAGTGTTGACAAGGAGGATTTTTTTTCCTTTGAAATCGGCAAAATCTATGCTGTGATTGTCTAGCGATTGTATTTTGAAATCATAAATACTGATCGGTACAGCTTCTTTTGGTGTTCCCGAAAATAAGAAATTAAATAAGAAAAAGGAAGCCAAGTTCATCGGGTTTATTTCTGTAAAGATGCGTTGTATTGTTCATTGTTTTCATTGATTTCATTGATGGGGGCTTATTATTCTGCCCTTGATGTTGTAGTTTTACAGCATTATTTGCGGGTTCGGCGATTGGAATCCTTGAAAAGATAATAGAATACAAACCTCTTTAGAACTACCGATTTGGATTATTCTCAATGAAGCAATTGATTAAAAAAATTATTAAGAAAATACCTATCGCTTTTACTCAAAACCAGCAGTACGACAAACAAACAACACTGGTCATTAAAAAAGTGTGTCAGGAAAATAGCAATTGCGTAGATGTAGGTTGCCACAAAGGAGAAGTGTTGGACATCATGCGCAAATATGCTCCTAAGGGAAATCATTTTGGGTTTGAGCCTATACCCGAATTGTGCCAAGCGTTACAATCCAAATACCCAAAAAGTGAGGCTCAGATTTTTGATATTGCACTGAGTAACGAAAAAGGAATTAAAACTTTCAATTTTGTGGTGTCCAATCCGGCGTATAGTGGATTGATTAAACGCCAATATGATAAGCCTCACGAACAAGATACTCCTATAGAGGTACATGTAGATTTGTTGGATCATATTATCCCAAAAGATACTCCTATAGCCTTGATGAAAATTGACGTAGAAGGCGGTGAGATGGGTGTTTTGGAGGGCGGCCAGCAAACCATTCTAAGAGCCAAGCCCATTATTATTTTCGAACATGGTATGGGTGCTTCGGATTATTATGGTACTAAGCCCGAGCAATTGTATGATTTTTTACAGTCTTGCGGATATAAAGTGGTCACAATGAAACGATGGTTGAAAGGCGAAACTTCTTTTTCGAAAGAAGAATTTAAGCGTCAATTCTATGATAAGCTCAATTATTATTTTATTGCTTATCCCTAATAGATTTCTTAAAGAAAAGGTGAGGTGAGTTTGTATTTGAAGGATAAGAATAAAATGCCCACTTTCGATTTTAAGTTAAATTTTTCAAACAAAGATTCTCTGTCCTCGTCAACGGCGTGCTTCACACGCCCCATAATGTCTGCTATTTGCTCGTAGGTGGTAATGGTCAAAAGTCCTGTTTGCAGTTGATTTGCCCTATTATTATGCTTTTGGTATTGCCAAATCGTATGAAGGTTTGGGCATAGCAGATTATTCTATTTTGAAATTGCGACAAGCTTTAGTTATATCAGGAAAACTAGCGTTCAGTATTACTGGACCATTGTGGAGTTCCTCCAAAGCAGTACAGGCTGTTCCTTTTTCGATAGGGTTTAATTTTTCTCCTTCTCAGATTTTTAATTCCAAGTAGAGTGCTCATGTTATACAATAAAACAAACCCCGAACGCATCGTTCGGGGTTTGTTTTATTGTATGAAAGAAATCAGATACTTATTGAATCACCCCCAACTCTTTGCCCACTTTGATGAAGGCGGCAATTGCAGTGTCCAAATGGTGTTTTTCGTGTGCAGCAGAAATTTGTACACGGATACGTGCCAAACCTTTGGGTACAACAGGGAAGAAGAATCCAATGACATACACACCCTCCTCCAGCATACGAGCCGCCATCTGCTGCGCCAATACTGCATCATAAAGCATCAAGGGCGAAATAGGGTGGGTGCCGGGTTTGATGTCAAAACCGGCTTCCGTCATTTTAGTGCGGAAGTATAAAGCATTGCTTTCTAATTTATCACGGAGTTCGGTGGTTTCACTCAGCATATCCAATACGGCAATGGATGCACCTACAACCGATGGGGCAACGGTATTGCTAAACAAATAAGGACGGCTGCGTTGGCGCAACATTTCAATCACTTCTTTCTTGCCACTTGTAAATCCGCCCGAAGCACCGCCCAAGGCTTTACCCAAAGTACCTGTGATAATGTCTATACGCCCCATCACACCGCAGGCTTCATGCACGCCACGACCTGTTTTACCCATAAAGCCCGAAGAATGGCTCTCGTCAATCATTACGAGTGCATCGTATTTGTCGGCAAGGTTACATATTTTATCAAGCTCCGCAATAGTGCCGTCCATCGAGAACACAGAATCGGTAACAATCAATCGAGTGCGGGCATCTTGTTGAGCAATTAAAGCAGCTTCAAGATCTGCCATGTCTTTATTCTTGTAGCGAACACGCTTTGCCCTGCAAAGGCGCACACCATCAATGATAGAAGCGTGGTTCAATTCGTCGGAAATAATCACATCTTCTTCGTTGAGTAGCGGTTCGAATACACCACCATTGGCATCGAAACAAGCTACATACAGAATAGTATCTTCTGTGCCTAAGAATTTTGATAATTTATCTTCTAATTGCTTGTGTATATCTTGTGTGCCGCAAATAAAACGAACCGAACTCATCCCATATCCACGATGGTCAATCGTAGTCTTAGCCGCAGCCAATACTTTAGGGTGCGAAGAAAGCCCGAGATAGTTATTGGCACAAAAGTTCAATACTTTTTTGCCATTCACGATAATTTCGGCACCTTGCTCCGATTCAATAATTCTTTCTTTTTTATACAGCCCTGCTGCTTCTATTTCCTGAAGTTCTGAACCAAGGCGTTCGTAAAATTTTTGGGACATTTTTTTAAATTGAAAATGAATAAGAGTAAATTGAAAATGGATTCATTCAAGCGATGGCAAAGGTAAGTTATCCAATGCTTTTATTCAACGGGCGCATTCATGTCTTCTATTCGTTTGCGTTGCATCCTTGTGTTGATGAGATTGCTCGATGCCTTCGCCAAAAGCCTTTCTTGCATGTCATAAACAAGGCATTCTACATTAATTATTCTTTTGCCCGCACGAATCACCCTACTTGCCGCCTTGAGTCTTTCACCCATTTTGATGGCATACAAAAAATCTACATTCAGGCTGAAAGTAGTATAATTAGTAGGACTTTCGAGGCTCAGTACAGCCCAGCCCACACTTTCATCTATTACTAAAGCCATCATGCCACCATGAATATTTTTGTAGGGATTAGTCATTTCGGGACGTACGGTAAGGCTGATTGTAGCACTCCCTTTTTCGATATGATCGAGCGTAAAGGCAAGCCAATTGCCAGCTTCAGAAGGAGAGCCTGTCATTTGTTTGCCCAAGTATTGTTTCAGTTTCATCTCTGTCAAAAATTGAATAAGTGGATGCAAGGTAAAACAATATTGAAGGATATAAATTGGAATGCGGATGATAATGATACGATTATATTTAATTTGTCTAATTCGAGTTTTTTTCAACAAATTTTTAATGTTAATCTGATTATCTTTGCTTGACACCTCGAAATAAAGGTGATTTAGATATTTTTCAAATCCAATTTTTGATTTTTTCAGCACGATGCAAGATTTTTCTTACCTCAACAGTTCACACCCATCTTATATTGAGGCACTCTACAACGAATATTTAAACAACCCTGTTGCAGCGGACCCCGAATGGAAAAAATTCTTCGAAGGCTTTGATTACGCCTCCAGCCGTCAAAATGGTCATGCGGAAAATACCGCATTATCGGCTGTTGATAGCGAGCAATTGACTAAAGAATTTTCTGTATTTAAACTCATTTATGGCTACCGTAGTAGAGGGCATTTATTGTCGAATACCAACCCTATTCGCCCACGAAAAGACCGCCATGCCGAATTGGATTTGAATGATTTTAAGCTCAGTGATGCTGATCTCAATACTCGTTTTGCAGCTGGCAACTTTATTGGTTTGCCCAATGCCACCTTGAGCGAGATTATCGACAAGCTAAAAAAACTCTATACCGGACATATCGGTATCGAATATACTTACATCAACAATAGCGAAAAGAAACATTGGGTACGTAAGCGATATGAAGAGCTGATGATGGAATCGGTAACGCAAAGTACACGTCGCCGTGTATTAGAAAAACTGAATCAAGCAGTGATATTCGAGAAGTTTTTGCACATGAAATACATCGGGCAAAAACGCTTTGGATTGGATGGCGGCGAGAGTACGATACCTGCGCTTGATTTCATCATCAACGAAGCTGCCGATGCAGGAGTGCAGGAGGTGGTGATTGGTATGGCGCACAGAGGCAGGTTGAATGTGCTTGCCAATACATTGTGCAAGAGTTACGATCAAATATTTTCTGAGTTTGAAGGTGTAATTCCTACAGATAGCGCAATGGGCAGTGGTGATGTAAAATATCACTTGGGCTTTCGTTCGGATAATACAACCCCTTCGGGTAAGAAAGTCAGATTGCAATTGGCTCCCAATCCTTCGCACTTAGAAGCCGTGAATCCTGTTGTTGCAGGTTTTGCACGAGCCAAATCTGATGCCTTATACAATCATGAATACGACAAAGTATTGCCTATTTTGATTCATGGAGATGCAGCAATTGCTGGGCAAGGTATCATTTACGAGTTACTACAAATGAGTAAGTTGGAAGGCTACAATAATGGAGGCACCATCCATTTTGTAATCAACAATCAAATTGGTTTTACTACAGACTTCGTAGATGCACGTTCATCCGATTACAGTACCAGTGTGGCTGCCATGGTTCAGGTACCCGTGTTTCATGTAAATGGCGACGACCCCGAAGCAGTAGTAAAAGCTTGCTCTTTGGCAGTAGAATATCGCCAAAAATACAATGATGATGTGTTTATTGACATGGTTTGCTATCGCCGTTTTGGGCATAATGAAGGTGATGAACCTAAATTTACCCAGCCGAGTATGTATGGCATTATTGAGAAGCACAAAAATATTCGTGACATCTATGCCGAGTTTTTGCTCAACCATGCCGATACCGAAGCGCAAAATTTAGCCAAAGAATTGGAGAAAACTTTTTGGGATGATTTGCAAAAACGTTTGGATGCGGCTAAAATAAGTCCCTTGCCATACAGCTATCAAGAGCCCGATACTCCGTGGACAGGCTTGCGTAGAGCCGTGGATAAAGATTTTGAACAATCGCCCTCTACTGCAGTGTCTGATGCGCAAATCAGAGAAATTTTATCGGCAATATTGCAATACCCCTCCGGATTCAAGCCGCTGCGTAAAATTGATAAATTACTACAAGATAAAACCAAACTTTTCGAAACGGAATCGAAGATAGATTGGGCTACGGGCGAGCTTTTAGCTTATGCTACATTGCTGGCTGAGGGCAAAGATGTTCGCTTGAGTGGCGAAGATGTAAAGCGTGGTACTTTTTCGCATCGTCATGCAGTCTTATTCGACGAAACCAGCAATAATCAGTACAATAGATTATCTGTTGCTGCAAAAGACAATGCACAATTTTATATTTACAACTCCTTGTTGAGTGAGTATGCCGTACTTGGTTTTGAATATGGATATGCTATGGCAAATCCTAGCACACTCACCGTTTGGGAAGCGCAATATGGCGATTTTGCCAACGGAGCGCAAATCATTATTGACCAATACTTGACCAGTGCCGAACAAAAATGGGCGGCGATGAATGGCTTGGTGATACTATTGCCACATGGCTACGAAGGCGGAGGGCCGGAGCATTCTAATGCTCGTCCAGAACGCTTCTTGCAAATGAGTGCCGAGAATAATATTGTGGTAACCAATATTACTACTGCCGCCAATTTCTTTCATGCCTTGCGCCGCCAATTGGCTTGGGAATTCCGAAAGCCAATGGTCAACTTTTCACCCAAAGCCAATTTGCGTCATGCACGTTCTTATTCTTCTTTAGAAGAATTTACTACGGGTGGATTTCAGGAAGTGATGGATGACCCAACAATCAAAACAGCTAGTACAGTCAAAAGAGTATTGTTGTGTACTGGTAAAATGTATTTCGACTTGAGCGAAAAACAAATTGCCGATAATAGAACTGATGTTGCCATTGTGCGTTTGGAGCAAATTTATCCGCTCCCTGTTCAGCAGTTGACAGCACTACGCAAAAAATACAAAAATGCCGAATGGATATGGGTACAAGAAGAGCCCTCCAATATGGGGGCGGCTAGCTTCCTCAAAACCAATTTTGAAGCCTTCCCGATGAAATATATTTGTCGAACAGCAAGTGCCTCTACAGCTACTGGTTTTGGCAAAGTACATACTAAAGAACAAATCAGCTTGGTAGAGCAAGCATTGGGTTAAGAAAATTAAAAATGACAAATAAAGGGTGAATTAATCTTCACCCTTTATTTTGTAAATCAAACAGAAATTTATGCGTAATATAAAATTGATTGAAGTACGTTCGGAAATCGGTGCGGGTACTCGAGGCGCAAGTCTGGGTATTGATGCCATCAAGATTGCCGCACTTGATTTTATGAGCAATTTTTTTGTGAATTTCCCTTCGGAGGTAGTTCTGGATATGAATAATTTGCTGTACGAGCCTGTGGCCTCACCATATGCAAAGCGCATCCACGGCGTGCATACCATGTACGAGCGGGTGTCTGCCGCAGTTTCTGACACCATCAAATCAGGTATTTTTCCTGTTGTTTTTGCTGGCGACCACAGCACCGCAGGTGGCACCATTGCAGGTATAAAAATGGCAAATCCTAAGCGTAAATTGGGTGTTATTTGGATAGATGCCCACGCCGATATGCATACACCTTATACCTCACCTTCGGGTAATATGCATGGTATGCCCTTGGCTACCGCTTTGGCAGTAGATAATCTTGAATGCAAAGTGCATAACCCCGATGCTAAGACGGTTGATATTTGGAATAAGCTAAAAAATATGGGTAAAATCGAGCCGAAGATTTTGCCCGAGGATTTGGTGTTTATTGCTTTGAGAGATTATGAAAAAGAAGAAGAAGCACTGCTCAAAAAATTAGGCATTAAAATTGTAACTGTACAAGAAATACGCAGAAAGGGTATCGAAAGTGTGGTACGACAAAGTTTGGCACACCTCAGTAAGTGCGAAGATATCTATGTGTCTTTTGATGTGGACAGTTTGGACAGCAGTATCTCTCGAGGCACAGGTACGCCAGTGAGCAATGGATTGAAGGAGCGTGAAGCAGAAGATTTAATCGCAGCTTTGATGCAGAACTACAAAATCTGCTGTATCGAAATTGTAGAAGTAAATCCTACACTCGACAAAGAAAATTTGATGGCAGAAATTGCGTTCAATATCATTCGTCGTGCGGTCAATATACTCTTGCTCAACTAATATCCATGAATATCGAAATATGGTCTTTGGGCAAGGCAAACGAATCTTTTATTGAATCAGGTGTTCAATATTATTTTGGAAAAACGAAGCCTTGGAATCCAATTGAGTTGGTATTGATTCAAGTGCCTAAAAAGAGCCAAACTACTGATGTGGTTAGAACCAAGCAGCTCGAAGAAGAGCTTATCCTCAAAAAATTACAAGCTCATCACTACCTTCTTTTACTCGATGAAAGAGGCAAAAAACTGGACTCAATACAGTGGAGTGAACAATTTCAAAGTTTGATGAATCAGGGTACGAAAACCTTGGTGATATTGATAGGCGGAGCTTTTGGGGTGAGTGATGCAGTAAAAGCCAAAGCCAAGCAAGTATGGTCTTTGTCCCCACTTGTTTTCCCACACCAAATGGTTCGTTTGATTGTTGCCGAACAAGTCTATCGTTCATTTAGCATTCTCAATAATTCCCCTTATCATCATGTGTAGATAGTACTCTGATTGGCTAAAAACACAAAGAGAGGTCAAAAGCCCCTTCTCGCGTTGTGTACGAGTTCTACCCATTTCATTCCGTAGTATCTACGCCCTAAGATACGGTAAACTGTTCGCTCGTCCAAATAGGTATTGCTATCGGTGGCATAGTGCTGTAGTTGTCGGTAGGCTGCCCAGGCTGGAGGTCGCCGCCGCCCCCAAAGGGATTGATTAAGTTAAACTGCTTGGGCTCGGTGCGCATTATCGCTTCCAAACTTAGTTTTAAAATGCTTTGATAGCCGTTTTTTTGATTTGCTATTTCATCAAATATAAGTGAAATTTGCTCTTGTGTAAAGTCCATAAATAGCTGAGTTTTTTGCTCAAACACAAAATTCAGACTTTTTGGCTTTATACACTTTTTTGGACAGTATCGTGATTTTTTTTACTTTGGTAAGGTAAAAAATCATTTGCTTTTTTCGAATCACTAAATCAGAAACTCATGACAGTTTATAACGTAACCATAAAAGTAGAACAGTCTATTGCACATGATTGGCAAGTTTGGATGTTGCAAACACACCTACCTATGCTGATGCAAACCAATTGTTTTGTAGAGGCAAAATTATTTAGATTGCTGGAGCAGGATGATACAGATGGACCTACTTTTTGCGCTCAGTATTATGCAGTGTCAAAAGAACAGTACGATGAGTATATTGAAAAATATGCTGCTCAAATGCGTGCAGAATCTCAAAAATTATGGGGCGATAAGTTTATTGCTTTTAGAAGTCTGATGGAACAAAAGTTTTAGCAGATTGGTTATTCTGCTTACTTTTATGCTCTAGGTCAATGTTATAGATGGTTTTTCACAGTAATTTTAACACTCCATTCGTTTGCGAGTAGCCATAGTAAAGGCTTTGAGCAAAAAAAAAAAATCAATCAATACTTTGAAATGTAATATTCTTCTGTATATTTGCTTTACACACAAAAAATTTTAAAACAAAAAACAAAAACAATTATGAACAAAGCTGATTTGATTGACAAAATCTCTAAAGATGCAGGTATTACTAAATCTCAAGCAAACGCTGCATTAGATTCATTCACCGACACAGTTATTGCAACTTTGAAAAAAGGTGATCGCGTAACTTTGGTTGGCTTCGGTACTTATTCAGTGTCTGAGCGTGCTGCTCGTAATGGTCGTAATCCTCAAACTGGTGCAGTTATCAAAATCAAAGCTCGTAAAGTGCCTAAGTTTAAAGCAGGTAAAGAGTTCTCTACAAAAATTGCCAGCGGCAAAAAATAGTTTGTTCAGAATAATTACAAAAAGCAAGCTGCTTTAGAGCTGCTTGCTTTTTTATTGAGACAAATTCATTCAATTATATAAACAAACAAAAAATCAAAATGGGAAGAGGAGACAAACGCACAGTAAAAGGAAAACGTACAAAAGGAAGTTTTGGTGTAAGCCGCCTTTCACGTCCATTGCAAAGTGCAAAAGCAAAAAACAAAAAGAGTGCGTAATGTCAAATGCGACAATGCTCGATAAAATCTCGAACATACTAAAATGTTCGAGATTTTTTTATTGTTGTCCGAGATGATTCGAAATTAGGGCATTTGCTACCTTATAAGCATTGCTATTGCTCAAAAGTGATAGGGTTTTTGAAGATACTGTCCCAAAAAGTGTGTAAAGCCAAAAAGTCTGAATTTTGTGTTTGAGC
>JASGCQ010000112.1 GCA_030054025.1 Phycisphaerales bacterium
AAAAAAACCTATTGACGGTCATTAGAAGATTAAAGCCTATTGAACTTTTTGGGATAAAATTGCAGATACGATGTTTTGAAAAAAATGTGGGTACGCAACAAATATCTACCGACTTTTGCGTCTCCATTTTAAAAATTGATTTCAATTGAAACTTTTACTCAATTATTTGAGCAAATACAAAATGCTCATTTTTATAGCCTTGCTTTTAGCGGCCACCAATCAGGTTTTTTCTTTATTAAATCCATACATCCTTGGGCATTTACTCATAGATAAATATGCCAAAAATCCTGGTACAGACGAACATGCTTATATCATGGGCATCTTAGGAGCTTTGGGCTTGATTATCGCTGTGGCAATGGTATCGAGAATAGCCAAAGCTTTTCAAGATTATACTGTTAATGTCATTATTCAAAAATTTGGTGCCAATCTCTACACCGATGGTTTGCGCCATGCCTTACGCTTGCCTTACCAAGATTTTGAAGACCAAAGAAGTGGCGAAACGCTCTCTATTCTACAAAAAGTACGTACCGACTGCGAAAAGTTCATTTCCAGTTTTGTGAATGTACTCTTTGTTACCATAGTCGGTATTGTATTTGTGATGATTTATGCCTTCTCCTTACACCCTTTATTGCCCCTCATCTACCTAGTCGGAGCACTTGTATTGGGGTGGCTCACCAGTGTGTTGAGTAAAAAAATTAAGGTGATTCAAAAAAGCATTGTCAAAGAAACGAATGCTTTAGCGGGTTCTACTACCGAGTCTTTACGCAATATTGAGTTGGTAAAAAGCCTTGGCCTGACCCAGCAAGAGATTCGCCGTCTCAACACTACGACCTTCAAAATATTAAGATTAGAACTGAATAAAGTGAAAAACATTCGTTCAATCAGCTTTGTACAAGGCACTTTTGTTAACTTTTTGCAACAATGTATCATGTTTACTTTGCTCTATTTTGTTTTCCACAAAACACTGACCATTGGGCAATTACTCACCATGCAATTTTATTCCTTCTTCATTTTTGGTCCCTTGCAAGAATTAGGCAATGTCATCCTTTCTTATCGTGAGGCAGAAGCATCCCTCAATAATATCCAAACTCTTTTTGCGCGCCCGATAGAAGTAAAACCTGCTTCGCCCAAGGCCATTCATCAAATCGAAACCTTGCGCTTTAGTCAGGTAGGTTTTCAACACCAGTCTGCCATTCATCCTGCTTTAGAATCCATTTCTTTCGAAATCAAAAAAGGAGAAACGGTTGCTTTTGTGGGTCCTTCGGGCTCCGGAAAAACGACTTTGGTGAAACTGTTGGTAGGCTTATACCCCCCAGGCAAAGGCGAGATTTATTATAATGGCATCAATGGCAAAGAGATAAATTTTGATGAATTGCGTCATCAAATCGGATTTGTAACGCAGGATACACAATTGTTTTCGGGTACGATTAAAGAAAACCTGTTGTTCGTCAATCCACAAGCTACTGATGCCCAAATAGAAGATGTCTTGCATCGTTCAGCTTGTTATAATTTGTTACAACGTGCCGAAAATGGCGTCAATACCGTCATTGGTGAAGGCGGACTGAAACTTTCGGGTGGCGAAAGGCAGCGATTGTCTATTGCAAGGGCTTTGCTCCGCCAACCACAGTTGATGATTTTTGACGAAGCTACCTCTGCACTCGATTCTTTGACCGAAGAAGAAATTTCACAAACCATTCGTCAGATTACCGATTTGCGCGAGCATATTACGGTGATGATTGCGCATCGCCTCTCTACCATTATGCACGCCGATAGAATCGTGGTGTTGGAAAAAGGTAATATTGCCGAAATGGGTACTCATGCTCAATTGCTCGAAGAAAAAGGTTTGTACTACGCCATGTGGCGTCAGCAAATAGGAGAGCGTAAATAGAGTGGGGTGGCACTTTGTATGATTAGAAACCCCTATAAAAAACCAAAGCACCGCTCATGGAGGGTGCTGTGATAGGGTAAGTATAGGGGGGTGTTTTCAGGTGAACGACTATACGATATTCGATACCGTATGTGCTTAGAGTAAAATAAGGGCTAAAATATAGGAATAGGCTTATATTTTTTACCTAGTGTCGATTCTTTTGCGGCGTTCTACATGATAGACGGCTAAGGAGTACAAAACGTTGGGTAATGGTTTGTATTTGTTTTATTGAATTCAAGTTGCTCGTTGTAGGTTACTAAAAAAAGCATTTAAGCTTCATTAGTTTGAGTTTGAGACAAAAAACGAGAAGGTTAAATGGCTTAGTGGAACATGATACTTGAACTTAGGTAGTATAAATTTTGTTTTTAGTC
Organism: Phycisphaerales bacterium; assembly: GCA_030054025.1. Taxonomy (GTDB): domain Bacteria; phylum Bacteroidota; class Bacteroidia; order Chitinophagales; family Chitinophagaceae; genus Rurimicrobium. Next base: position 2,299 of record JASGCQ010000112.1, read on the forward strand.
TTTGAAAGTAAGTACAGCCGCATTCAGTTTTTCTTGCCATTCTGCTGCTCTTAGTTCTTCTTTTACAAATTTGCTACCCGTTACTTGCTCATACAGCTCAATGTAGCGTTCCGATATATTGCGTACTACCTCATCTGTCATTTCGGGGATTGGCTGACCCTCCAATCCTTGAAAGCCATTTGCCATCAGCCATTCTCTCACAAATTCTTTAGACAATTGTTTTTGTGCTTCACCACGAGCTTGACGCTCCTCAAAGCCCTCTTTATAAAAATAGCGCGAAGAATCGGGTGTATGAATTTCGTCTATCAAGTAAATGGTATCGCCAATATGTCCAAATTCATATTTAGTGTCCACCAAAATAAGCCCTCTTGCTGCAGCCATCGATCTTCCCCTTTCGAAAAGAGCTAAAGTATAATTTTCTAATCGGCTGTATTCTGCCTCCGAAACAATGCCTCGGCTGATGATTTCCTCAAGCGAAATATCCTCATCGTGTCCTTCCTGAACCTTGGTCGTGGGGGTGATAATCGGTTGTGGAAAAGGGTCGTTTTCTTTCATGCCTTCGGGCAAACTTACACCGCAGAGTACACGCTTGCCGCTTTTGTAGGTGCGCCACGCATGCCCCGTCAAATTGCCGCGAACCACCATTTCTACGGGATAAGTGTCGCATTTAAGCCCCATACTCACATTGCCCAAAGGCGAAGCCGTTTTCCAATTGGGGACAATATCTTTTGTGGCATCTAGAGCGTATGCAGCAATTTGGTTGAGTACCTGTCCCTTAAACGGTATCTGGCGGGGCAGTACTACATCAAATGCCGAGATACGGTCGCTCACTACCATCACCAAATATTTGGTACCTATCGTATAGACATCACGAACTTTTCCTTTGTAATAGGCTGTTTGATTGGGTAGTTGGAGCATTTCTCTTTGTGTTTTGAGCCGCAAAGATAAATAAACTGTGTGCATATTAGAAGCCCAAGTGTCGAAGGCCGTTTTTTATTTTCATTTTTTGCTGCTTCCAAAAAACCAAAACTCGCTCGTAAGCACCACTGTTCCGCTGTAAAAAATCTACTTCAAATCTTTTGAATGTCTTATTGCCAATATACTTCTTACGTTTTCATTTGTTGGTGGGCTATACCACTAGTCTGCGCCTCAATACCAACAAGGGCGAAAATATCCTCAGCTACGATGAGCTAATGGAAAAACTGAAGAAATGGACTCCCCAATACCCTGGAGGTTCGGGTGTCGGCGAAAAACGACTTCATAAGCTGCGATTTAAGCCCCGATATTTTTCCTCCAAAACCTTGCAGCTTAAAAAGAGCCTCCCTCAAAAGGCAAAAGAATGCTTCGGACGCAAGCTCCTCCGTCCATTTTTTAGCAGAAAATGACTTTTTCCACAGCCTGATGTTTTGGCTATTGGCGTAGTGGCTGAGCGTAATTATTCAAAAGCTAAATTACAGATACTGCCCAAAGAAAAAAAAATGACGACCGACTTGCATCGGCCGCCATTATGCCAATACCTTGTTGGCAGCAGTTGTAAATCATCCGGACGGGTTTCGATACTTGTTTAAAAATCATACCGAATACCAAAATGATACTGTAGGCTAGTGCCTGAGTTGCGTGTCCAAAAGGTTTTTTGTTCTTGAAAACCACTTGGCAAATCATTCCTTACTATCAAAATACTATCAACCACAAAGGGTCTAAAACCTTGCTGATACGAAAGATTAAAAATTGCGCTAAGATTGTTTTTAAACCTATAACGAGCCTCGGCAGTAGCTTTTAATAAAAAATGAAAACCTGTTTGTTGCATTGCTGGTACACGGAAATAATAAACTCCATCTTTACCATAATAAGTTCTTTGTTCTTGATTGCTTCTTGCTGTGTCTTGCATTAAGTTAGAATAGATAGTGTAACCCAATGAAGGAATTAAATAGGTAGTCATTTCAAAGCGTTTAGTAGAAACTATGTTTTTACCAATGCGAAGTCCTGTTTTAAAAAGCATTAGTCTATCATCAGCAGCTGATAAACCGCTAGTTAACGAAAGTCCACCATTGGGTATTTTATTTACAGCATTATAACCACAATCAAATTCATCATATATAAACTCTAAACCTATTGAGTATTTTGGATGAATTTTAACGCCAAAGTTTGCCCCAAATGTTTTTCTTTCTTTTTTTACAGACCTAACACCAAACGATGAGGCTACTTTTTTATCGCCAAAGGTTGCAAAACTGTTGCTCCATCCCACTATAGCACTAGCATAATATTTTTTGTCTGCGCTAATAATGTATTGTGCAGCTACTTGATAAGTAGCTGCACAATACAAAACTATTAACATTGATAGTTTTTTCATTACGACTTGTATTTGTATAATCCAATGTATCTGTTTCCTGGGGTAATGCTATAATATACCCAAGTGGTACGAAAGTCAAAACTTTTTAATGACCTTGTGCCGCTATATGCTCTCCAAGTAAGTTTATTATCGTACACACCGCCTGGCGTACCAACACTATAACCACTTTTTTTCTTTGGTGTTACATAACAACTTGTGGGTGTTACAAAGCCAATACTTGTTTTCGTAGCCCAAGCTGGGCTTGTGCCTTTAGTGTATTTAAGTTCACTTACAAGACTAAAAAAGATACCTGCTGTTTGGTAGGATATTTTTGCAGAGGCTCTCCATCTTGTTCCTGCTTGGTCGTAAAGGTTATCATCTTTACTATCACCTTCGCTACCAAATGCAGAAGGAGTAGTGCCGCCGGGGTTGTTGATGCCAATCACGCCTGTGCGCAATACCATAAAAATATCGTCATCATCAGTTCCTACAGCAGATTCATCCATTTTATTCATATAGCTTGCATCAAATGTACCTGCTTTAAGGTTTGCATAATGTGCGGCTAAATGGCTTTGGTTCATTTCGAGCAAATAACCATTGTCTGTTTGTACATTAAATACAAAGCCCTCAATTTGCACCATATTGCTAGCATCCAACAATCTTAACATCAAAGGGTCACCAAAATTTTGGTTTTTGTTGTCTTGCGGGTTTACGTTATAAACAGTTGGCTCGGCATAAGCGGTATAGGCAGAGGTAAATGCTAAAGCGTCTTCCCAACCATTTACCTGTTCATCGCTGAATGTTGTAATAATGTTCAACACATTTTCATAAGCTTCTTGGGTTGTAAAAACTAAAAATCCTTGAGTCGATTTACTCACTCCTGTTAGTGCTGCTTGGTTAAAATTGTTGTCCACCACCCGCATTAACGCAGAGTTGTTGTTTTTTGTTGTGCTAGTGGCAGTTGGTGCTTTAGCATTTTCTTTTTTGCACGATGTTAGTGCGGTTGTTGTAAGCAGTCCTGCTGCTACAAACACAAAAATCAATTTACACATAATTCTATAATTTTTTGCCACCACATTTTAATAAAGGCTGTTGGTGTTTTTGTTAATCACCTTTGGCGTCGCTTTGCTTCCTAATAACTTGTTTTCATTCCTTATTGCTTATGGTTTGCCGCTCTGGGTCTTACAGTGGTCGGTGTGTCTGAAATGCAAGCTATTACTTGCTTTCAGCCTGTCCGCGCTGCACTGTGTACTAAGCAAAAAGTTTGTCCACACGTGTTTGGTTACAATTGATGCCAACGTTTACGGCTTGGCGAAGTGGGGGAATTATACCCACAAAAGCTCAATAGAAGTACAAATGTTCAAATTAGCACTAATGTTGATAGAAGTACAAAAGCTCAATTTAGCACTTCTGCCCCCATTTTGCCAAACCCCTGTTAGGTGCAGTTTTTTTTCTTTTCGTGTCATATAGAACC
>JASGCQ010000029.1 GCA_030054025.1 Phycisphaerales bacterium
ACTTGGGCAATACGCATTATGGTAATAAACATAGCCGAAGATTGTATCAATTGCTTACTACTTCATAATTTTTTAGTACTTTTTCGTTTTAATTCTAGGCTAACACAATCCTTCATTATCCTTTATTTTAAAAAACATACGGAAATTAAATTGGTCAGGTATTCAATGCGAATGTGACGATAGTATGTATAGATGCAGTCGAAAACTTCAAAACCTATCATGCTGTTTTGGGTAATCCAATGACGCCATTGCTCAGTTTTACGGACAATGTGAAGGCGGACTATATGCTTTTTGCACATCTGCATTTAGATCATTTTAATCCGACTCTTTTTATCAACCAGCCGATACGAGCAAAACCTTATTAGACAATTGCTCTGCTCTGATTCGACAACCATTTCGGTTGCTGCATGATGGAGATTATTTGACCTAAATAACTTTTAGTTTAAGAGTTTGTAGTTGTAAAATATTCAACATGAAACAATAGTTAGTAGTTTCTGATTCAATGAATAGTTTTTTGCCTCAGAATTCGCTACTTTTGCAAATTGCCTTTTTCGCAAGCGCATTTTGCTATCAACTATGTCATTACCCTCACTATTAAGGTTTGTTTACAATCACGGTTCAGGACAAGTTATTACACATGGAAAGAAAATTTTCTTTGCACGGGGCGTTTCTTTGTTAGATATTGATTACCACATTGAGCAAGTGCGCTTTAGAGTTCGTAACGATTTGTATCATAATTTTTATACCGTCACTGTTCAGAAATTTTTAAAACCCGATCAGGTGAGCGTTCGCTGCCAATGCCCCTACAATTTGAGTGAAATATGCAGGCACGAAGTAGCGGCACTTTTTCATCTCAACGATTTGGTATTAAGCGGTTTTTTCCAAAATATAAAAGTACAGTACAATCAAAAACATACCACCGTTCGTATGCGGGATATCAACCCGCCCTTGTTGCGCTTGTTCACTAACGAAGAAATTAATGAAGCCGCAATGGCTGCTGCGGCCGAAAATCAATGTGAAATCATATCTGCCAAAAGTGAGAAAGTAATCGCTAAAGTGCCTGATGGCAAAAGTTTTCGAGAGGTAACCCTCTTGCAAAACGAGGACAGATATTTTGATACTTCTTGTAGTTGCGACGAAACAGCTTTTCCGGTTTGTGAGCATAAATCAACCTTGTTTTTACAATTGTATAATCAGCATGGGGCGCAATATTTTAGAACCCTGCAAAACTGGGATGATCAAAAAAACAAGCTGCTTCGCCTATACGGATACAGTGTCAACGATAATCTGGAAGGCAAATTCGACTTTGTATATGAAGGCGGCAAACCTTTTTTACGCGTACTCGACCCTTCGATAAAAAAAATAAACACACAGCCAGCGATTCTTGTACAAGCTCCACCAGAGGAATCAAACGAGCTTTTGGAATCGAAGTGTTTGGGCTTAGTGATAGATACCCAAAGCGATTGGTACCCTCATTGTGGTATCGAACTCATTATTGGAGAAACAGACGATGAGCAACAAAAATTTATCGGCAAAATTGAAAGAGTTGAGTTGCAGAAATACCTCAATACTGAACTTTTTGAGCCACACGAACAAGAGTGGATTGCAATTGCAAGGAAAGTATTACCCGAGGAGATTGTAAAATATCTCAAAAAGTCATTGCCTTTTGGCGATTTTTTAGGCGATTATCAATCCGTACTCAAAGACCATCTGGACCAAGAGTTATTTCATCCGCTTTGGGAGTATCTTTTACCCAAGTATAAATCATTGTTCAGTAAAAGTGAAACCGCATCAAGATGTTTTATCCACTGGCAAGGGAAGGCTTTTTTCAGCAAGGGATTAAGTCCTGTAAAGCGCTCTCATATTGCGCCAATACCTTTTTTGAATGTACACAAAAAAGGAAATCAATTCAATATTGCATTAAGCTTTATCATTGATGGTACAGAAGTTGATTTTGCATCTTTAAAAATGCTGAATGCTGCTATCGTACATTATAATGAAACTATTTATTGTCTGGCGCAAGTACACGAATTATCTATTGTAGAACAATTTTTGCCCAATGGCACCTTGCAAATTTCCCTGAAAGATTGGAGTAGTTTTTTAGAATTGAAATTAGTTGAATGGCGTAAAGTGATTGACATTCGTTTTGTTCCGGAATTGATAGAAGTATTGACAGGAGTACCTATACGGTATCGTCTATATATGTTTGAGCAAGGAGAATCACTACACCTGAAACCTACTTTTGTCTATAATAACATTGAGGCAAAATTGGGAGATGCCATACAGATTATTCAAGCGCAAGAGGGTAAAGTAAAAATTATAGAGCGAGATACAGTTTCTGAAACCGAGTTTTGCAATATGCTGCAAGGGCTGCACGAGAATATGCTCTACAGTATGCGCGAGAAGCATTTCTACATACATTCCAAAAATGTGTTCAAATCTAATTGGTACAACCAATTTAATGAGAAATTGGAAGAATGGAAAGTAGAATTGATGGGTTATGACAATTTGAAAGCATTAAGAATCAATCGTCATAAGCCTGAAACAAAAGTACATATTGCCAGCAATATAGATTGGTTCGAAACGACAGTGGATATTGTTTTTGGCGACCAAACTGTAAGCATTGCCGATGTTAAAAAGTCATTGGCTCGCAAAGAAAATTTTGTAAAATTGGCAGATGGCAGTATTGGTGTATTGCCCGAAAATATGATGCAACGATTTACGCTGCTCACCAAAATGGGCGAAATAGATGGCAGTAAATTGAATGTCAAAAAAATTCATTTCAGCATTTTAGATGAATTGCTAACAGAAGTAGATGCAGACGCGTTGCAAAAAGAATTGGAGGAAAAGAAGGAACGTTTGGATAAAATTGTAGGTAATGATTATAGCAATATCCAAGCTCCTGAAAATCTGAAAGCAATTTTACGCCCTTATCAAATTGTAGGGTTTCAATGGCTGATGTTCCTCAAAGAAGCAGGCTGGGGTGGTATCTTGGCAGACGATATGGGGCTTGGAAAAACAGTGCAAACATTGAGTTGGTTGGCACATTATAAAAATGAAAACCCTAAAGCTAAATTTTTGGTTGTATGCCCAACCACATTGACCTACAATTGGGAAAAGGAAATTCAAAAATTCACGCCCGATTTCAATGCGTTGATTCATCATGGGCCTAAGCGCGCCAATAAGGTAGAAGCTTTTGAAAAAGTTGATATTATTATCACATCCTACGGTACTATTCGTAGCGATATCAAAATGTTTGTAGATATTGAGTTTGACTATGTAGTGCTGGATGAGTCGCAAGCGATTAAAAATCCCAAATCTTTAGCTACAAAAGCTGCTCAATTATTGAATGCCAAATATAGGTTGGCACTGAGTGGTACACCAATTCAAAATAACACCTTTGACCTCTACGCTCAAATGAATTTTTTGAATCCAGGAATGTTGGGTACACGCGATTTTTTCTTGAACGAATTTGCTATGCCTATTGATAAATTTCAAGAAAAGGAAGCTAAAGAGCAACTAAAAAAATTAGTGTATCCATTTATGTTGCGCCGTACCAAAGATCAGGTAGCAAAGGATTTGCCCGAAAAAACAGAAACTGTTTTGTATTGCGAAATGGGTAAAGAACAACGTAAAATTTACGAAGCCTATCGCAGTAATTATCAGTCCAAAATACTCGGAATGATTGATGAGCAAGGAATGCAAAAATCTCAATTTCATATTCTGCAAGGTTTAACCAGATTGCGTCAAATTTGTGATTCGCCCGCCATAATTAATGATACTGAAAAGCTCGAAAATCATTCGGTCAAATTAGAAGAACTCGTTCGTGAACTTACAGAAAACACCAGTGAACATAAGGCCTTGGTCTTTTCTCAGTTTTTAGGAATGCTTGCTTTAATTCGTGCAGAACTTACCGCTAAAGGAATACCATTTGTCTATTTCGATGGTAGCACTACTAATTTGGAGCGCGAAAAAGCTATTGTAGAATTTCAAGAAAATACAGAATGCAAAGTGTTTTTAATTTCGCTCAAAGCAGGTGGTGTAGGTCTTAATTTGACCGCTGCTGATTATGTCTATATCGTTGACCCTTGGTGGAATCCTGCCGTGGAGCAACAAGCCATTGATCGTACCCATCGTATTGGTCAAACAAAAGCTGTATTTGCGTATCGCTTTATTTGTAAAGACACGATTGAAGAAAAAATGTTGTTGCTACAGGAGCGTAAACGTTTATTGGCAGAAGATTTGATTTCGGACGATAGTGCTATAATGAAACGCCTGACCAGAGAGGATATTGCCTATTTATTTAGTTAGGTGGGACAAATTGCCTCATCCAACTTTCGATAGCTAACAAAGCAAGTAGGGTATAGCTCCCATCCTTTTTCTTTTGGATAGTGTCTTGAAATAGAGCTTCTATGGCTGCTTGCTTATAAATGTTTTTAGCAACTATTTTTAGATTGCTTAATCTTTTCCAAACTTCGTTTTGAAAGTTGTTCTCCTCTTGCATCCATGTGCGGATTGGTGCGCCAAATCCTGTTTTAGGGCGATAGATGACTTCATTTGGTAAATATTTTTCTGCAACTTTTTTGAGCAAATATTTGGTAGTCATTCCCTTCATTTTCAACTCAGGAGGAATGCTCGCTGCAAATTTTACAAAGTCAAGGTCTAAATAGGGTACCCGAATCTCGACAGAAGCTGCCATGCCCATTTTGTCGGTATAATTCAAATTGTGACAGGGTAGAAAGCTGTTTTGTTCGAGATGGAGCATTTGGTTCAATGCACTTGATTCATTGGGTATTTCTGCAAGGTATTTGTCGAAATGATGCTCAATGCAATTACAGTCTAATGCCACTTTTGCCGTGTCATTAAACAAGTCTAAAATATCAGCTTTGTTTGCCCAAAAAAAATACTGATATAGTCTAGCTCTTTGGTTCAGGTCAATACTCTTAGCTACTTTTTTTATGCGTCTCGTTTGGTTGTTTTGAGGCAAATAATCAGCTCCTTTTTTCAATAAGGTTCTCAACAATCTAGGCGTTTTTTCTATCAGGTATTCATTCGCAATGGCTTGATGTCTTCTGTATCCTGAGCATACATCATCGCCACCTACGCCGCCAATTAATACGTTGAAGCCTTTACTCTGAGCTGCTTTTGCTATTTGACGAACGAAAATGGGGGCGATATCTGCTTGCGCCTCTTCGAGCTCAAAAATTCTTTCATCAAATGATGCTAAGAAATTGGACTGTGCTTCAATCACTTCTAAATCTACTTGCAAATGTTCCGCTACTATTTGTGCATAAGGTAAGTCGTCGCTAAAGCCTTCTTGTATAAATTTTTTGCCTGCATCAATGCAAAACGTTTGCTGCACTTTATTGGGGTCAATACTTTTTGCGATGGCTACTAATAGACTCGAGTCTAATCCGCCCGATAGAAAATAGGCAATAGGTTTATCTGACAGCAGTTGCCTTTTTACTGCGGCTATCAATTCGATTTCTAGTAATGCAATCCAATCCTTTTCGGAATGTTGTGCATAGATTCCATTAAAATTTGCTTTGTACCATTTTTTGATATGGATGCTATTTAAATCATCAATATAGATACTTAAACAATGTCCTGGCAATAGCTTTTTAATTTCCTCAAATCCGGTGTGTTCATCCATTTGCCATTGCAACATCAATGTTTCAAATTGTGCTTCAATATTGTATTGTATGCGATTGGCGCCGAGTGACATGAGGCTCTTTATTTCCGAACCAAATATAAATTGACGCTCATCTTTATAATAATAAAAGGGCTTTACTCCAAAAGGGTCTCTTGCTGCAAAAAGTGTTCTTTTTACTTTGTCGTATATAGCAAATGCAAAAATGCCATTGATTTTTTGCAGTATTTCTTCACCATAATGTATATAGCCGCACAGTAGGGTTTCGGTATCGGAACTCGAATTGAATTGCACTCCTTTAAGTATTAACTGCTTGCGTATTTCACTATGATTATAAATTTCCCCATTATAAATGATCACATAGTTTGCATCTGCCGAAATCATTGGTTGATGCCCATTTTCGCTTAGGTCTTGTATCGCCAAACGCACCTGTCCCAATATTATTGGCGCATCACGATAAATACCATTTCCATCCGGGCCTCTATGGTGCAGAAGGTTTAACGCACTTTGCATGGAATGCTCTACTGCTTTAGAACTAACGATACCGATTATGCCACACATTTTACTTATTGTTTAGGGTTTTCTAGTGCTATATTTTCTAGCAGAGTCAGCAATTTATTTGCTCTCGATTCTGGCGTCTCCAACTGGGCTAATCTTTTTTTGCCTGCATTGATTAAATAATTCCGTAGTTTTTCATTGTTAATTAATTCGACAATTTTATGAGCTATATCCTCGGGATTTTGTGCGTCAAAATATAATGCTGCATCGCCACAGATAGTTCTAGAAAAGTCAAAATTGGAGCAGATAATGGGTAATTCCATTTTCATGGCTTCGAGGTAATTAGCCGAATATGTTTCGAGTAAAGAAGGCATAAAAACTGCATCTGCTTCACTATATAAGCGTACAAGTGCTTCTTGCCTACAGGGGCCCACATTTTTTATAAAATTCAAGTTTTTCACATGTCGTGTAATGCCTTCAAATTCTTTTTGTGGTAGTGTGCATATAAATCTGCAATTTACTTTTTGATACGCTAATATTTCGATAACAGAAGGGATGATTTCGAAATTTTTGTGAGGGTAGTAGGCACTGACGTACAAAAGGTTGAACGTATTGTTGGTTTTGTGTTTTGGTGTTCTTTCCATATTAAAACTAGTACCGTAGGTATTGCCAATAATTTCAATTTTACGGATGTCTTCACTGATTATTGCTGCTAATTTATTTTGCGCTAAAGCAGTTTCTACCCAATAGTAATTGGCTTCTTTTTTTAATTGCCTGAACAACAAAAATCTTCGTGAATAGTACTTTATGCGTTTGAAGATATTTGTCAATACACCTTGTTGGATAAAGTTTGAATCATCAAACAAATAATAGCCATTGGCAAAGCCCACTAAATGTGGTTTTTGGGGCTTCCATATAGCAGGACCGAAAACGGTTAATACAGCATCTGGCTTAATTTTTAGTTCTAGTTTTTTGAGTTTTGATTTATTATTGATGAGTGATTTTATATTGCTTGTTGGGTTGTTTTTGAATTCATAAAACTGAAGATTTTGTCCCAATTTATTTTGTTCTAAAACAGCCGACAATTGAGGTGAAAGAAATACATGAAATTCGTGAGCACTATTTTTATTCCACTCTTCGAGCAGGCTTGATGCTACTTGTAGCGCACCTCCGCTTTGCAGATTTGTAGTATTAATGATAAATTTCATAAAGCTCTTATACAGGGCTAAGGTATAGTTTTTATGAACTTTAGGCAATTATCTTTGCAGTCCTATGCTTACGCGAATACTTTTTCTTGCTGCGCAAATGCAACCTTTTTTAGTTTCAGGTTTGCATAACCTATTACAGCACTACAATGTTGAGGTTTTGGTTTATGCCGAACATACCGAAAATATGGAATTGCTGGGTATCCGCACCGACATCAGGCTCCGTGTGTTTTTATACCACTATGACCCCGACCCTTTTTTTTGGGATGAGGTACAAAAGTTCAATCCTGATATAGTGTTTTGTGCCGGATGGATGCATCGTCGGTATATGAGTTGGTGTCGTTCTCTAAGGCAAAAAGGTGCTCAAACTATTTGTGCTATGGATACTCAATGGAAAGGCACTTTTAAGCAAAAATTTTGGGCTGCTCTGTCTCCTTTCATTTTGAAAAAATCATTTGCTTATGCTTGGGTACCTGGCAACCGACAAAAGGAATATGCCTTGAAGCTGGGTTTTAGCGAAGATTCCATTTTGAATGATTTGTATGCTCCCGACACCCAACTATTTGGACAAGCCTATTTTGCTGCAACACGAAAACAGGTTTATAAATACTCCAAAAAATTTCTTTATGTAGGAAGGATGGAAACTCATAAGGTATTGAATTTAGTCAAAGCATTTACAGCTCTCGGTCAGTCGGAGCTTGATGATTGGCAATTGCATTTAATTGGCAATGGAGCTTTGGCAAACCACCCATTACTCAAGCATTCTTCCATAGTTTATCAAAATGCATTATCTCAACAGCAGTTAGTACAGATAGCAGAACATGGGGCTGTCTTTTGTTTGTGTAGCAACGACGAACCCTGGGGCACTGTTGCGCAAGAATTTGCTGCCGCAGGATTGCCGCTTGTGCTTTCAATACAATGCGGTTCTTCCGAACATTTTCTTAGTGGTAATGGATTGCTATGTGACGGAGAGGATCTGAACTCTATTAAGAATGCCTTGTTGGCGTTTATTAAAATGAATCCTCAAACCTTGTTTAAAATGTCTGAAAAAAGCCATTTGTTGGGTATGGCGACCTCTTCTCGTACATGGGCAGCAGAATTGATGAAGCTAGTTTAAATTCTTTTTTAAAAATCCTTTTGGGGTATTACTTTTGACGCTCTTATGAAATGTATCGCTTTAATTCCCGCTCGCATAGATGCCACACGTTTCCCTCGTAAGCTATTAGCGCATATAAAAGGCCAGTCGGTGATTCGCCGCACTTACGAATCTGCTGTAAATTCTGGTCTTTTTGAGCAAGTAATAGTTGTAAGCGACAGCGATGAAATTATCAATGAAATCATGAATTGTGGAGGCAAAGCAGTGAAGAGTAAGGGTGAATATGAGAGTGGTACAGACCGTATTGCCGAAATAGTGAAAGATTTGGAGGCGGATGTATTTGTGAATGTACAAGGTGACGAGCCCTTTGTTCAAGCCCCTCCTTTAGCAGCTTTATTGCAGCTTTTTCAAGGAGATGTAAATGTTCAAGTTGCTTCTTTGGTACAAGAATTGACCGATAAAAATTTGATAGAAGATGCCAATTATGTAAAGGTGGTATTGGATAAAAAAAATAATGCCATGTTCTTTTCTCGAAGTGTGATTCCATATCCTCGGAATACCGAAATTAAGATTAATTATTACGAGCATATTGGCGTGTACGCCTTTACTAAAGAGGCTTTGCTCCAATTCACTAATTGGGAAATGACTCCTCTCGAAAGTGTTGAAAAAATAGAATGTTTACGCTTTTTGGAAAATGGAATCCCGATTAAAATGGCAGTTACTAATTATATGGGTGTAGAAATAGACACCCCCGAAGATATTACTCGAGCTGAACAACTGATGGAAATCAAAGGTTGGGCTTAATTTGTTTAAATAATAAAAATAAGAATCATGAAGTTTAGGAATTTTAAAATGGTGGACTATGTAGTCTATGGTCGTGGCTGTTTCAATCAATTAGATGAAATTCTTGCTCCTAAAAGGGTGCAAGCTCAACCAATGATTTTTTTGTTGGATCATCATTTTGAAAACAACGAGGCATTAAAATCTCGTATCCCTCTCCGTGGCAACGATGAAATAATTATTGCCGATGTAACTTATGAGCCCAAAACGACTTATGTTGACGAAATTGCTACTTTGTTGAAAGACAAATATGGGCAAGTTTCAGGTGTAATTGCTATTGGTGGCGGTTCTACTATGGATTTGGCAAAAGCCGTGGCTATAATGATGACCAACGAAGGCCTAGCCCACGAATACCAAGGTTATGATTTGGTAAAAAATAAAGCAGTTTACAAAGTGGGTATTCCTACAATTTCCGGAACAGGAGCAGAGGTGTCTCGGACTTGCGTATTGACAGGACCTACTAAAAAGTTAGGAATGAATTCGGATTTTACCCCTTTTGACCAAATCGTTTTAGACCCAGAGTTAATTAAAGGAGTACCTAAAAACCAAAATTTTTATACAGGCATGGATTGTTATATCCATTGTGTTGAATCATTGGACGGCACATTTCTCAACACTTTTAGTCAATCTTATGGCGAAAAGGCATTAGCCATGTGCCAAGATGTGTACCTCAATAAAGATATTTGGGACGAAAATAGCGATGAACAGCTCATGATGGCTTCTTATGCGGGAGGAATGAGCATTGCCTATTCGCAAGTTGGAGTTGCACATGCCGTTAGTTATGGGTTGTCTTATCTTTTGGGTACTAAACATGGCATAGGAAATTGCATTGTTTTTAATCATTTGCAAGAATATTATCCACAGGGTGTGGATGAATTTAAGAGAATGGTAGACAAGCATGCAATAGAAATTCCTCAAGGAGTATGCGCACAATTGAGTGATGCTCAATTTGACACAATGATAGATGTTTCGTTAGGAATGAAATTATTGTGGGAGAACGCTTTAGGGACAAATTGGGAACAAAAAATGAATAGAGATATTCTTAGAAAATTATTTGAAAAATTATGACCATTCGTTAATTAAACGTTAATGAAAAAAAGCACCCCAACCTTTTTAGCAATTCTACTGTCTATGCAACAACCCCTATAAAACTATTGCCTGAGCTTGTAAACTCAAAATTAATATTTTTTATTTTAAAAAAAAATCGTAAATTCACATCAAAATTATAATACTAGAATTATGAAAAAGTTACTTTTTATTTTTGCATTAGCGCTAGGTTTTACTCAAACCTCACAAGCGCAGACCTCAACTGTTTCCGCTCAAAATGCTGATGCAGTTAAAAACTACGATGGCGTAGCTGGTCGTTTTGATTATTCGTTGAGTGCAACGGAAAGGGTAAATGTAAATTATGCGCTTACTCCTAAAAAACCAACTACTGTAGCTCATTTTATGATTCATACACCAGATCCAATGCCTTTTTCTGCAACGGTTTCTGATGCCTCTGGAAAAATTGTTTTGACATGGAAGCCTGAAACAAAAGTGTATCTGTATAATGCTGATTGGAATGTTAGTTCTCTAGCTGCTGGAAATTATACGGTTCACATCTATATGGGAACGGACACAAAAAGTATTTATCAATTTTCATTTAATAAATAATACCACCTATAAATTATAAACCACACCCCAAAATATTATTACATTATGAACAATATTTTCTCAAAATTAGCGCTCGTTGGTTTATTTGCTATAGCAGCAAATAAATCTTATGCGCAATTGTCTTTACCGAATGCTTTTATCAAAGCTGATCATGTAGAGGTAGGTGTTTCTGTAACAGGTGCTTATGGTGCATGTTCTGCATTAAGTGGTTATCATAATAATGTTGGAACAAATCTAGGATTTGTGTCAGACCCTGATAAAGACGGTTGGTTGGTAAGTGCGCCTGGTAGTGCAAACTATATGGGTGACTATTTCGTACCTGGTTCTCCTTACGAAGGTTGGGATATGGAAGTTAATGGTACTGTCTATCGTTACCGTAACTGTCCTTCAGCTGGTACATGTCCTGGTTCTTATTGTGCTAACGTATCTTATACTGCTACAGCCACAGACCAAACAACTATATGGAATGGTACGCTTGGTAATTTATCAATTGTACAAAAAACGGTTGTTAGGAAGACTAAATTGTATTTTGTAGCTTATATTGATATCACTAATACTGGAGCTACAATTGCTAATGGGGTGTATTATTTCAGAGGACTGGATCCTGATAACGACCAGCCTTGGACATTAGGAGGTTTCCCTACCGACAATAGAGTGGTGTTTCAACCCAACTCATTATCAAAAAAATGTTTGGTTACAGCTAACGGTAGAGGATATCCTGCTCAAGCTTATTTAGGTTTGGGTACCAAAGATTGTCGTGCAAAATGCTGTATTTTCAGTCCTTGGCCTTTTACTGGAAAGCCAAGTGATGTGTATAATCAAACTGGAACAGCATCTACCGGTGCTGGTTTTTCTTACAATGTGGGTTCTACTACACTTAACCTTGATATCGCCATTGGTATGACCTTCAGCTTAGGTAATCTTAATCCTGGTCAGAAAACATCTTTGGCATTTGCCTATATCTTGAAACAAGCAGATTTGGATTCTGCCTTGGGCGAAACAGAACCAAAATTTGAATCTGGTGGAACTCCTTATGCTCCTTACAGCACATTACGTGTTTGTCCAGGTAAAACAGTTCCTTTAAAAGTGGTTAATGGTGGTCAATATACTTGGATTTGGACTCCAGGTACTAATATGGCACCTTCTGGAACTTCTACTGCAATTGCAGTAGGTGGTACTACCCCTATTACAGGTTCTATCGTTTATCCAACAGGGGGCGTTTTAGGAGATTCGGCTATTATTACTGTATTGGGATCTAAAACATATACTGCTATGGGTATATCGAATTGTGATACCCAATACCTTACTTTCTATGTTGATACAATTAACTTCTCCATACCACCTTCATCAACTACACCTATTTCCTACTGCGAAGGAGCTACTACTGTTGCTTTAACAGCTGGAGTTACGGCTGGAGCTACATTGAATTGGTACACGAGCGGTATAGGAGGTGTTGCAAGTCCAACAGCCCCTAAACCAAGCTCTACATTCCCTGTAGGTAAAACAACACCTTTTGATACAACGAGCTATTGGGTGAGTCAAACCAATAGCGCAGGATGTGAAACTCCTCGTTTGCGAATAGATGTTATTGTAACTAAAAAGCCTACCCCCCCTGTAACTGCTAATTTAGTTTATTGCGTAGGTGATACAACTAAATTATTAACCGCTGTAGGATCCAACTTGAGTTGGTTTGATGCTGCAACTGCGGGTAAGAAATATACTTCTACCCCAATACCTGCAAATTTTCCAGCGGGCATTACTTCATACTTCGTTTCTCAAACAGTAAATGGATGTGAAAGTGATAGGGCACAGTTAGATGTTGAAATTAGTCAAATGAAAGATACTTTCACTATATCAAAAGATTCTTTGTGTGGTTCAGAATTGCTCGTCTTAACCAATAATTCAAAAAGTAGTTCTGCGGGTAGCTATACAAATTTATGGACATTTGGTGATGGCGCTAGTGCAACTGATAGCAATACAACACATAGCTATGAAGATGTTCGTGGAACGTACACTATTAAATTAGCATCAGTAAACGTTCATGGTTGTAAAGACAGTTTTACTAAAAAAGTAGAAGTATTCAAAGAACCTCTAATATCAATGACTGCAAGCGACACAATCATTTGTCAAGGAGAGTCTGTAGACTTCAAGGGTACTGCTACATCTGGTTATAGTAGCTTGACTTGGGATTTTGGAGACGGAGATCCTGCTTATAACACCTTGGAGGTTCGTCACTCATTTACTAAGTCTGGATTATTTAATATTCTATTAAAAGGCACTTATCCTGCTTGTCCTGGAGTTGGTTCGGGAATAAATATCAATGCGATAGCAATACCAAATGTCAACTTGGGGCGTGACACAAGCCTTTGTATTGGTAATGTAGCATTAACTTTGAAAAACCTTAATCCTGCTACCGTTGATAAATACATTTGGAACACTAAAGATACTACAGCAACAATTAAAGTGCGTCAAGCAGGTCAATACTCATTGACAGTTGAAAACTGGAAATGTTCGGCTACTGATAGCATCACAGTATCAAAAGCTTGTTATTTAGATATTCCAAATGCGTTTACTCCAGATGCAGGTGGTGATTATGACAGCTATTTCTTGCCTCGTAATTTATTATCAAAATCTGCCGTTACCTTCAACATGAAAATATTTGATCGTTGGGGTCAATTGATTTTTGAAAGTGATAAAGTTGATGGACGTGGATGGGATGGTACTTACAAAGGTCAATCAATGCCGGTTGGAGTTTATGTTTATATGATTAGAGTTTCATTTGCAAATGGTGTAAGTGAAAGCTATGATGGTAATGTTACTCTACTGCGCTAATTAATCCTAAATTTTAGAATTAAAAAGCCATCCAATTTTGGATGGCTTTTTTGTATTTGGTTTGTTTATGGATTAGCTTTGATAATAATTAGAATGATAATAATAGGACACAAATGAGTCGGCAGAAAATTACACTGTTTTGGTTTAGGCGAGATTTACGATTTGAGGATAATGCAGGTTTATATTATTCTTTAAAAAAGCACAATAATGTAGTACCCATTTTTATTTTTGACACACAAATTCTCAACGCGCTAAGCGACAAAAAAGATAGAAGAGTTGATTTTATTCATCAAGCTGTATGCGAGCTACAACGTCAATTGATAACATTAGGGGGTAATCTTTTCGTCTTTAAAGGGAAGCCGCTTGATGTTTTTCGGCAATTGACAGAAATGTATAAGATTGAGGCTGTCTATACCAATCGAGATTACGAACCTTATGCTATCAGCAGAGATAAGGCAATAGAAGACTTTTTCTTAACAGAAGCAATTCCTTTTTACAGTTATAAAGATCAGGTCATTTTTGAGAAAGAAGAGCTGCTAAAAGATAATGGTACGCCATACACCGTTTTTACGCCCTATAGCCGAAAATGGAAGGCAAAATTGAATAGCTTTTATTATAAGCCCTATCCGAATGCGAAGTATTTCCACAACTTTTTTAAAACGGATGCAGCTAAGATTTTTGACTTATCGGAGTTGGGTTTTCTGACTACAGGATTTGTCTTTCAATTGCCAACAATAGAAGAAGCTATAATTGCGCATTATGCAGCACAAAGAGATTTCCCTGCTCTTAATGCCACTTCTAGGTTGAGTGTTCATTTACGTTTTGGAACCATCAGCATTCGTTCTTTAGTGGCAAAGGCCATTCATTTAAGCGAAGTTTGGCTGAATGAATTGGTATGGAGGGAATTTTACATGTCCATACTATATTATAATCCCCATGTTGTGCAGTCTTCGTTTAAGCCTCAATACGACAGAATTGAATGGAGAAATAATCAGGCAGAATTTGCTGCTTGGTGCAATGGAAAAACTGGTTATCCGATTGTAGATGCCGGTATGCACGAGTTGAATGCGACTGGATTTATGCACAATAGACTCAGGATGATAACAGCGAGTTTTTTGACCAAGCATCTACTCATTGATTGGCGATGGGGAGAGGCTTATTTTGCTCAAAAGCTATTGGACTTCGATTGTGCTGCCAACAACGGTGGATGGCAATGGGCAGCAGGTACAGGCTGCGATGCCGCCCCTTATTTTCGAATATTTAACCCTTATGAGCAAACCAAAAAATTTGATAAGGATTTGAAGTATATTCGTAAATGGCTACCCGAATTTGACGGTTTTAGTTATCCTGCACCTATTGTGGAGCATAAGCTTGCTAGAGAAAGAGTGTTAGGAGTTTATAAAACAGCTTTACAAGAATAAAAAACTAAATTTATTTAATAAATACGATTCAACAATGTCAAGCACCACCATTATTTGCCCTAATTGTAACACTCAATTTGAGCCTACAGATGCCATACGCGACCAAATAGAAAAGGATTTGCGCAAGCAAATGCAGGAATGGCAAGCGCAGCAGGAGCAAAAGTTTGAACAAAAAGAAGTTGAGTTTAAAAGCAAATTAGAGCAACAAAAGCAAGAACTGGAACTCCGTATTGCCAAGGAGCAAGAAGCTAAAATTGCCGAAAATTATGCCAACCAAATCAAACACCTCAGTGAAACCAACAAGCATCATGAGGCTAGGCTAAAAGAGGCTCGAGAAAAGGAATTGGACTTCTTGAAAAAAATGCAAGAATTGCAGAATAAAGAGCAAGAGCTGGACATTAAAATGCAGCAGCAATTGGTAGAAGAAAGGACAAAACTCTCCGATAAAATAAGGAAAGAAGAAGAAGAGAGGAGTAAAATAAAAGAATCGGAATTCCAATTCAAGATAAAAGAAATTGAGCAACAACTAGAACAACAGCGCAAGTTGGCCGAAGAAATGAGGCGTAAGGCAGAACAAGGTTCTATGCAATTGCAAGGCGAGGTGCAAGAGCTAATGTTGGAGGCAATGCTGCGCCAAAAATTCCCTTTCGATATGATAGAAGAAGTGGGCAAGGGTGTTCGGGGTGGCGATTGTGTGCAAATAGTACGCAACCAATACGGTCAGGAATGCGGTAAAATCATCTACGAAAGTAAGCGGACTAATGCGTTTAGTAATGATTGGATAGATAAAGTAAAAGCAGATATGCGCAGTAAGGGAGGCGATATTGCTGTCATTGTCAGCCAAGCATTACCCAAGGATATTGAATCTTTTGGCTTGAAGGATGGCGTTTGGATTTGCTCGTACAGAGAGGCTGCAACCTTGTCATTAATCCTGCGAGAGCAAATATTGAAAGTAGCCCAAGTACTCAAAAACAATGATAACAAGACCGATAAAATGTCATTGCTCTATGAATACTTGACCAGCAATGAATTTTCGGAACAATGGAAGGCGATGCGTGAAGGTTTTCAATCAATGAAAAATTCTATACAGAAAGAGCGTGATGCAATGGAAAAGCTTTGGAAGATGCGCGAAAAGCAATTAGAAAAAATATTGCTCAACGCTACTCATATCAAAGGTTCTGTAGATGGAATTTCAGGTGCAGACACTACCATAGACTTCGACTTGATAGATGAAGATGAGTTATTGTTGCTGGATTAGCTCCTTGCTTTTAGGATTAATTCTAATTCTGCCAATATAATTGCGGTGGCACCCCAGATGATGGTTTCGTCTTGCAATTGGTAGGCATTGACTGTTCTGCGAATATCTGGAAATGTAGGCGATACCACTTCGGTTTGCACTTTTGCCTTGGGGTTAAATAATTCGCCGAGAGGTATTTCTAGAACAGATTGCACCTCATTGGGGCTAATATGCCATGTTTCAGGGCTTTCTAAATAAGCGATGTAGGGAAAGACTCTAAAATTGCTCACTACAATATAGACAGGACTGAGCGCACCAATTGTTTTTATTTTATCCGGACTGATACCCACTTCCTCCTCAGCTTCGCGCAATGCCGTAGTTTGCAGATTGAGGTCTTCGGGTTCGTGTCGACCACCAGGAAAACTGATTTGCCCGCTATGAGGATGACCATCTTCTGTTCTCCGAATCACCAGTATGTGCCATTCCTCATTTTTGATAAAAAGGGGTAAGAGTACAGCACTCAGTCTTACATTATCGGGTAAATGTTCGGGCATAGATTTGATGTTGGGAAACATCATCGCCAAAGCCTCTTTGTTGGGCAAAGGTTCTTGTAATCGGGTAATTAGTACATCTAATAGATTGGGATATTCGTTGACTTTCATGTGCGGACAAATATAGGTTTACATTGCCATCCAATATTTACGCAACAACCATTCGGCTGCTGCCATCAAAACAATCAAAGCAAAAATCCATTTCCAGTCTATCAAGTCTGCTGCCTCTATTTGCTCCTGATACAAAGGTTTTATATTGCTATTGTGTGCGATAGAATCGGCTACTGTTAGCATATTTTTGGTGTTAAAGGTGCAGCCCTTGTTTTTTTGCGCCAGCGCATACATCAGGGGATAATTACAGCCCGATTCTTGATTTTCGAGGGCAATAGCTTCTACTACAAAATGCCCTGCATCGCTCAAAACTTTCTCATTCAACTTGGTTTGGCTCGTATAAGTATAAGAACCGTAGGCTAATGCCCCGATGTCTATTCTATAAGCATTTCCGTTTTTTTCGAAAGTATATTTTCTTGTATTGCCTAGGCTGTCTTTAATTGTGATTTCGGCATTGGGGTCGTTGACGAGTTCATGGCTTTGGTTGTACAAAAATGCGTTGATTCGAACGTGTTCATTGTTAGTCCAAACATATTTAGGCAGTTCGGTTCTGAAAGGTTTCGTATTATTGTCGGCAGTTAAAAAAATAATTGTTTGGCGGATACATTCATCCACTACCTGATGCTGTCCTGTATTTTTGTATTCATACATCCGCCAACGCCAAATACCTTCTCCGCAAACAACAGCAGTAGGCGTATTGCCCGAAACAATTGTCCAAAGAGGTTTTCCTGTTTTGTCATTCCAAATCGTTTGTGCATTGGCAGCAGCAGTTCTATCGCTTGCACTTACGCTCAAAGGGGGTAAAATGTCGGATATCGCCGCCATGTTGTTTGGGAGTATAAAGCTGTTAAAGCCATTATTGTATTGAGCTTCGACATTGTACATATTGACCCCCATACCGAAACGTACTGCTTGCTGCAAAGAGTTGAGTTGCGCATAATTGTTCAACAATCCTGCTATATACCATACGCTCTTGTGGCGCAATAATTCTTCGGGTATAGAGTTGTTATTCGAAGGCAATTGATGTAGAATAACACAAGCGTAGTCATTAAAGCTATTGGGTAGCTCAGTGGGCAGTTTCACCACGAGTTCATATTGTTCCAAACTCTTCATCGCCTCTTCTATGGCTTTGATATCGGGGTGGGGCGCGGCAGCCACTAAGAGTATTTTCTTTTTTTCGGCTACTACATCTACAAATACATTAGCACTATTATTGGCAAGATTTGGCTCTACACCAGTCTTGGGAATACTGAGTTTGTATTGTTGCAAGCCAGCCTTATTCGCTTTTACAGAGAAGGAGATTGTAGCATCGAATCTGTCCGTATTGATATTGATAGGGCTTTGAGCTATCATATTACCTGCGGCATCACTTAGGCTAATGTTTTGCGCTATACCTGCACAACGATTAGCGATAATATCAACCCTTATTTCCCATTGACTATTGAGCGTCGTAGTTCTGTTGGCATACACTTTTGCAATACGTATGTCTTGTGCTATTGTGGTGTCTCCTATTGCTATCGAATAGAGTGAACCGTTCAAGGGAATCTCGCTATACAGAGGATTATTACCCTCATTGTACCAGCCATCCGATGCCACAATTAAGGCACTTAAATTTTGCTGCCCATAGAGTTCTGTTGCATCGCTAATAGCTTTAGCAATATTGGTGCTCGTATTTTTGTATTGGTCGAGGCTGTCTTTATGTATGGCGCCATTTAGATTCCATGTTACCAGTCTAAATTCCTTTGATAAAACAGTATTCAGTTCGTTTAGCTTTTTATGGTACAATGAGGCATTACCGCCCAATGCATTTTTGATAGATTCTGAATTGTCCTGCAGGAGCAACACAATAGGTTTCTGAACCTCCGTATTGTGTTTGTTTATTTTGGGCGAAGTGAGTAGCAGTAAGCTCAAAAAAACCACTAGACCTCGTAACACGGATGTTATTATGGGCTTGGGTATGGCTCGTTTTTTATCTGAACGATAAATCAGCCAAGCAAAAGCAAAAGAAACAATAAAGGCAATGAATAAGGATAGGAATAGCATTGTGCTTGCAAACTAAGGAAAAACAGGATGAAAATTGCTTAATTTTAATCATTATTGTCCGATAAAAACTAAACCCTGCATAAATTTTTTTTGAAAGGCTTGCTGGTATTGGTTTTCAGTTTTTGGATTTCACTTTTTTGGAAAACAAGCTACCCAAATAAGGATAGCTGTTCTATCGGTTCGGCATCTATTATCCAGTCTTTTTCGGGGTTTTCTAAAAATTTTATTAGCTGAATACAGTTGAACAAATGTATTTTACAAAAACTAACCAAATTGGAAAATGCCCATTTGCGCTTTAACCGCTTTTGGATAACAGCTAGTCGGCATCGTGCTTTTTTACCGAAGATGTAATGATGCGCTCATCTATAAGAGAAATGAGCTGTCCGAAAACGGATTTAGTAGAAAAGTAATTACTTTTACCCATAGTAGTTGGTTGTGTAGTAACTCCAAATCTACTAAAACGAAAAAATAGCCTGTTTTAGGCTATTTTTTTTATCGGACAACAGTGATTCTTTTTTATTATTCATTAAAACAATTTGGCAACTCCAAATGCCGCAGCTGCAGCTACAAGCCCTATAATCGTTACTTTCAGGGCACCGATTAAAGACGGCTGTCCAGTAAGTTTACTTTTGAAATAACCGAAAATAAACAAGCAGATACTCGTCAGCACTGCCGATACCCATAAACCATCATGAGGGTTAGAGGTAAAGAAATAAGCCGTTAAGGGTAAGAGTCCCCCCACAAAATAGGCTGCACCAATAGTCAATGCACTATTACGCGCTCTATTCGGATTCGGTTTTTCCAATCCTAGTTCGAATTTCATCATAAAATTGACCCATTGGTTTTTGTCTTTTGCCAATTGAGCTGCTACTAATGTTTGCGTAGCCTCGTCTAATCCATATTCCGCAAATACATCCTTTACCTCTTGCATTTCCTTTTCTGGTATGGACTCTATTTCGGCATATTCTTTTTTCAATTCACTCTCGTAATGTTCTTGCTCTGTTTTGCCAGCCAAATAGCCCCCTAAGCCCATTGCAATACACCCCGCCACGATTTCGGCAATACCTGCGGTAATGACAATGCTATTATCGCTCACAGCACCACTGAGTCCTGCTGCTAAGGCAAAGGGTACAGTGAGCCCATCGCTCATCCCGATGACCATATCGGTAATAAAGTCAGAATTTTTTAAGTGTGTTTCTGTATGTACCATCCTTGCATTTTTATTTAGTTGAGTTGAATCAAGCCTATTTGTTGTTGGGCATCCCCTCCCAATGCCTCTAAAACCCTTTTTTCGTGCGTATCGGTAAGGATTACCTGCCCAAATATAGGCATACGAATGATGTGCAGCAGCGATTCCATGCGTTGCTGGTCTAGTTTTTCAAAAACATCGTCCAACAACAAGATGGGGCTATTGCCCATACGCGTATGTAGATACTCAAACTGTGCCAATTTTAAGGAGAATAAAAAACTCTTTTTTTGCCCTTGCGAGCCATAGTTTTTTATTGGATTCTCGTTCAATAAAAATTGTAAGTCGTCCTTATGAATCCCTCTCAGTGTCCGCTGATAGCGCAAATCGTGTTGTAGGTGCTTGTCGAGCCAATGAGCCAAAGGCTCTTTGTTCAAGTCGCTTTGGTAGTTGATTTGTACCCTTTCGTTTCCTTGTGACAAGAGTTGGTAATATTTCTGGAGCAAAGGGGAAAAAGCCGATAAAAATGATTGCCGCACCTCGTAGAGGTATTGCCCCGCAGAAGCCATTAAGTTGTTGTAATAATCGATTAGGCTACTGTCAATATTGTTGTTCTGGGCATACATTTTGAGCCAGGCATTGCGTTGCAGCAATACTTTTTGATATTGTAATAAAGCATCCAAATAAGCTCTGTCGCATTGGCTCAAGATACCATCCATAAACTTCCGGCGGAGTTCGCTCCCTTCGTTAATCATTTCAATATCATCTGGTGCTACCATCACTGCGGCATATTTGCCTATATGTTCCGCTTGCCGCTCGTACCATACACCGCCACAACTGATTTCTTTCTTACCGTTGGCATATTTGCACACCACAGCCTTTTGCTTATGCCCCTGCTCAAAAATTCCTTCCAAGCGATAGCCATCGTTGCCCTGTCGGATGGTAGGCTGTACCGTAGCCGAAAAATAGCTTTTGGTATAGCAAAGCGTATAGATAGCATCCAATAAATTGGTCTTGCCCGAGCCATTTTTACCCGTTATACAAGTAATCGGAAAGTCTATTGAATATGCCTCCTGCAGGTAGTTGCGGTACTGAAAAAGTAAAATTTTATGTAGTAATATCAAAATGTAGTTTGAGCAGAATGGAAAAAACAATAAATTCGCACAAATTTACTAAAACTGTGCAGACTCAATTCAATAAAGAAACTTACCTGTATTGGTACGAAAGTATGCTGTTGATGCGCCGCTTCGAAGAGAAAGCAGGACAGTTGTATGGAATGCAAAAAATTCGTGGCTTTTGCCACCTTTATATAGGACAAGAAGCAGTAGCAGCGGGCACCTTATCGGCGATAACCGATAGAGATAATATCATCACCGCTTACCGCGACCACGCCATTGCCATCGCCAAAGGCATGAGTCCTAATGAATGTATGGCAGAGCTTTATGGTAAAGCTACTGGCTGTACCAAAGGAAAAGGCGGTTCAATGCATTTTTTCTCTAAAGAAAAAAGATTTTTTGGCGGACACGGTATCGTGGGCGGTCAAATTGGTTTAGGCGCAGGTATTGCCTTTGCCGAAAAATATAAAGGCAGCGACAGCGTTACCCTTTGCTATTTTGGCGATGGTGCTGCGCGCCAAGGTTTGCTGCACGAAGCCTTTAATATGGCAGTGTTGTGGCAATTGCCCGTTATCTTCATTTGCGAAAACAATGGTTACGCCATGGGTACATCCGTAGAGCGTACCTCCAAAGTATCCGATATTTATCGTTTGGCAGACGGTTTTGATATGCCCGGCGATAGTGTGGATGGGATGAGTTGCGAAGATGTACACAAAGGCATTGAGCGTGCGGTAAAACGTGCGCGCGAAGGCGATGGACCTACCTTCTTGGAGATTAAAACCTATCGCTACCGTGGACATTCTATGAGCGATCCTGCAAAATACCGCAGTAAAGACGAGGTAGAAGAATACAAAGAAAAAGACCCCATTACAGAAGTACTGCAAGTCATCACGACCAATAAATGGGCTACAGAGGCAGAGATAGCAGCCATCAACGAAAAAGTAAGTTTGCAAGTAGAAGAATGCGTACAATTTGCAGAAGATAGCCCTTGGCCCGATGGTAGCGAATTGTATAAAGATATCTATACAGACGAAAATTACCCGTATATTACCGACTAATACATTACCTTTTCAACTAAAATTTTAATTAATAAACGATACCAATGTCAACAACACAATCTACTGAAGGACTTGATGCACTTGAGAAAATTGCAGTCACTTACGAAAACAAAAAGAACACCATCAATACCATTATCCTAGTTGTAGTATTGGCAGTAGGCGGTTTTTTTGCCTACAAATACCTTGTAGTGGCACCTAATGAAGAAAAAGCAGGAATAGCCATCATGGCTGCCGAACAATTTTATGCCATGGACTCTATCAGTAGAGCCTTAAACGGTGATGGCCAAAACGCTGGTTTCTTGAAAATTATCAAAAAATATGACGGTACAGCCAGTGCCAATATTGCCCATTATTATGCAGGCTCTTGCTATCTCAAAATGGGCGATTATAAGTCTGCTATCAAGCATCTTGGCGAATTTAATGCACATGGCAGCCTCTTCGAAAAAGCAAAAAGCGGTTTGCTCGGTGATGCTTATATGGAAACAAACAACGTGAAAAAAGCTATCGAACAATACAAAGATGCCACCAACGATCCCGACGACAATATCTACACCCCTTTATACCTGCAACATTTGGCAGTAGCTTACGAAAAGAGCAACCAAACAGAAGAGGCTAAAAAAGCCTATATCCGCATCAGAGACGAGTTCCCTCGCAGTTTCCAAAGCAGAGAGGTAGAAAAATCTTTGGCTCAATTGGGTGTTTTAGAATAATGGATAGTACATCCATCCACAGACGACTTTCTCAAAATCCCCTTTTGATTCAAAAGGGGATTTTTGTACCCGTGGCTTTTTTATAAATAAACAGCAGGCAAATACCTACAATCAATTGAATCGCTCAATTATCAATGTATGGCAATATCATCAGACAGCAATACACTACTATCTTTAGAATCCCTTCACAGCCTTCATGGGGCAAGGGTAGCTATTGTAGCTACCGAGTGGAACGACAGCATAGTGGCGGCTCAATTATATGGATGCTATCAGATACTCCAAGAGGCAGGGGCTATCTGTGTGGGCGAATATATCGTTCCAGGAGCCTTTGAAATCCCTTTTGCCTGCAAGCAAATTGCCCTGCATACCAGTGGCAAAGAAGATGCTCCCGAAGCCATCATTAGCTTTGGAGCCGTCATCAGGGGCGGTACCCCCCATTTCGAATATGTGTGCAAAGCAGTATCCGAAGGCATTGCCAGCTTGAACACTCAATTAGCTATTCCCGTTATTTTTGGCGTACTCACCTTGGATAATGAAGCTCAAGCTTGGGAACGCTTGGGTGGCATTCACGGACACAAAGGAGCAGAAGCCGCTATTGCAGCACTCAAGATGATACAATTCAATAGAAATATCGCTAAACACTAAACTATGAGCCAAGTACAAATTTTTATCCCTTGTTTTGTGGATCAATTGTATCCCGAAACGGGTATGAATATGCTACGCATACTGGAAAAGTTGGGCTGTAGTGTGCATTACAATCCCAAACAAACTTGTTGCGGACAGCCAGCATACAATGCAGGCTATTGGGAAGAATCGAAGAAAGTAGCCTCCAAATTTTTGAACGACTTCGACGAAGACTTTTACATTGTAGCACCCAGTGGCTCTTGTACGGGTTTTGTGAGAAGTGCCTTCGAAGAGATGTTTGCCGATGGTAGCGAAGCGCACTTGAGCAAAAAAGTGAGGGGTTACCTCTACGAGTTTACCGAATTTCTCACTGAAGTACTGAAAGTAGAAGATATAGGGGCGCATTTCGAAGCCAAAGCTACCTACCACGATGCCTGCGGCGCCTTGCGCGAATGCGGTATCAAAGCAGGTCCCCGCAAGCTATTACAACAGGTAAAAGGATTAGAACTGGTAGAGATGGCAGAATGTGAAACCTGCTGCGGTTTTGGTGGCACCTTTGCCATCAAATTCGAACCTATCTCTATCGGTATGGCACAAACAAAAGTACAAAGTGCCTTAGATATAGGAGCGCAATACATTATCTCTACCGATGTAAGCTGTATGATGCACCTGCAAGGATATATAGACAAGAATAATTTGCCCATCCAGACCATTCATATCGCCGACGTACTGGTAAAAGGGATGCTTGAGTAGCGAATCTTGCGACAATCCTCCCCCAATCTTATTCATTAGAGCAAAAACTGCTCCCGAATACTTGCTGTAGATTGCAGCAGCCTTTCATATTTTAAACTACTGTAGTCCGAGATAAATTTCACAATTAAAGGGGGCTATTGTGCCACCCTTTCTCCATTTTGCTGCAACCAAACAAAGAATATTGATACGGACTAAAGGAGCCATCATAGAAAAATATAAACAGAAAAGAAAGCGAACAAAACCTAATATTCCAACCAAAAAGTACCCAAAAGAAAAAGCACCCCGTTTTCAAATCACTATCAACTTTTGAGCAATAGCAACGCTTTCAAGGTAGCAAATGCCCTAATTTTGAATCATCTCGGACAACAATAGTTTTTTTTCTTCCATTTTTAATTTTAAGCGTGAAAAAATGCAAGAGCGGCATCTACTAAAATTTTCAAATTTTATGATTGGGATGTGCCAAAAAATAGGACTCGCCATTAAAAACGCTAACACAGCAAAACAGAAACCTATCTTGCTTTATGCAGCCAAATCGTAATTGCCATCTGGTTGTGTGAACACCACTGCTTTAACTGGCTTTATACAAGGATAATTTTCACGCTGCAATTTACCATTGTTAGCTTAAAACCGCAACTGTTATTATGGTAGGGGGATTGGTGCTAACGTTTTGGGGCTTGGCAAAGGTGGCGGATTTCGGAGCACAAAACTGTCTGCCAATACTGAACTTGATACGAAGCTCAAAGCTTCATTTAAGCACTGAACCGCCACTTTCTTGTCGGTGCTGTTATAGGCTGCCAATTATGCCCGTTTCGGTTTGTTGGGTTGTCTGTCCGCTAATTTAATGGTAGTCCAAACCAAGTTACTTTATAAAACATTGATTTTCTTGCTAATTTATTTTTACTAAAATATAATTTAAGCCAATTTTGTTGCTCTGTCATTTGTGTGGAAGCATCGTCTATCGATTTTGTAAGTTGTCGAATCATATTTGTTGTATTTGCATCGGGGTTTGAAATTTGCCCTAATTTGTTTTTAGCTTCTTTTAACTTGTTGTCTGTAACGTCAATCATAGTTTGTATTTCGGGGTCAGTTTTTTTTGGAGTAAACTGTTTGTTTCGGTAATTTATGAAGTCATTTAAGGCGTTTATTCCATCATTGTGGTCGGCGACTGCTGAGTTGTACAAGTTTACCGTTTTCGTTTGTCTGTCATTCTCTATTTCTAATTTTAGATGTTGTAATCTGTCAAACACTAATGAATTTTTTATTCCATTTTTTTCTACTCGATATGTCGTTGAAATTAGCTGGTCAATATGGCTTTGCTTTTCAAATACTTGAAGTGTGTCTTTAAAGTTGAAGTATGGTTTGGTTTTATTCTGTTGTGTCTTCCCTTCGTAAAATTCTTGGTTCGTTATTGGGTAATTTAGAAATTGCCACAAATAGTCAAAGGGTATATGTGATTTTATTAGCGTTGTAGGATTTACTTTAAAATAGTCGTTGTTTATTTTCTTGAAAAACTTTCCGCCATTTACATAACCTGACCCCCAAGTTGGGTCAAATAGAAACCAAGTAGTGTCAATAAGTGCAGCACTCCATGCGTGTGGAATGTAGTCCGTAAACCCATTTTGTTTCGTGTAACCTTCAATTACAAATGATTTCAGTCCTGATTTTATACAAATATCTGTGAATAGTGAAGCATAATTTTCACAAATGCCCTTTCTCGTCCTAAGTGTTTTTGCAATTTTTTCTTCTTTCTTTTCGTAAAAGTTTATAGCAAACATATTGTCAATGTCGTATTGAATGTTCGATGCAACCCAAATAAAAATAGCTCTAGATTTGTTTTTGTCTGTCGAAAAATTGGAAGTTATGTAGCTTGCAATAAGGTCTGTAGTTTTTGTCAATGAGTCGGGAAGTTGCAATGCTTTTTTGTCGATTGTAGAAAACTCATTTAATGTAGTCTTTTGAGCAAAAGTTGTCTGCATTGCTAGTGTAAAAATGAGTATATGTTTTATCAGTTTCATTCCGTTGTCTGTGTTATGTTGTTGTGTTGTTGTGGTTGGGTTGCCTATACCACAAAGTTCAAATTTAGTACAAAAGCTAGTAGAAAGTACAAATGTTCAGCCTAGCACAAATGCTCCCATTTTGCAAAACCCTTGTTGTACGCCGTTTTTATTCGGTTGTCAAATTTTCGTTTACAAATTCTTCGCAATAGTCTTTTATGAGTTGTCTAACTGCTCTAAATTCTGCTTTTATTTCATCGTCTGTTCCTGTCGCTTTTGCTGGGTCTGGAAAGTTGTAATGAAACTTTTTTGCTTTTGTTGTAAAGAAAGGACAACGTTCTTGGGCATTGTCGCAAACCGTAATTACAAAATCAAAGTTCACTCCAAAATACTCTTCAATGTTATTGGAGGTGTGTTGAGAAATGTCAATTCCATCTTCTTGCATTGTAGCAATTGCTTTTGGATTTACTCCGTGAGTTTCAACACCTGCACTATAAATTTTTACTTTTCTTCCGTCTGTAAAATGTTCTAAATAACCGTGTGCTATTTGACTTCTACAACTGTTGCCCGTGCATAATACTAATACATTTTTCATTTTTATTTCTTTTATGAGTTAAACAAATAGCCAAACTATATTTATGATACAAAATTTTGGGTCAAAGCCCCAAATGATTTGAAGTACAGTAATAGCAACTGTTATAATAATTGCTTTCTTGTATTTGATTAAAAAATCTTTCATCTTATTCGCATTTTTTGTCGCCACTACAACAAGGTTTTTCAGTTTCTGTTGTGTCGGTGCTTATTGTTTTGTTTGTTGAATTTATTATTTGTTCTGTTTTAATTGTTGCTTTTGCAGTTGAATTTGCTTTGTAGTTTTGGTATTCAAAATAGGTAAAGAAAATAATACTTGCTACAAGGCCAACCCAAAAAGTCCAAACAGAAAATTTCTGTTGAAAAGAATTTTTTGTAGGCTCACAAGCACAGTCAGTATCACAAGACTTTGCATATTTGGGCAATACATATAATTTGTAATAAGATACTGTAAAAGAAACTGCACTAATTACTAAAAGTAAAGGAACTAACGATTGCATTAAAGGTGAAGCTGTTAAACTTGCACTTGAAATGCCCAATACAGAGGCGATTGGACTAACGCAAGCAACTGTACAAACACCACTTTTGCAAACTGTGAAAAACATTGGAATTATTGAACTCAAACTTCCTGAAAGCGTAGTCCAAATTGATTTTAATTTATAGGTATAGGCGTTTAGGTCTCACGAAGAAAGTATTGATTTTATTCGCTTT
>JASGCQ010000030.1 GCA_030054025.1 Phycisphaerales bacterium
TTTCATGCATTATTCAAAGGTAGTAAATTGCGACTTAAACGCCTATACCTATTAAAGTATTTCAGAAAAAGTTAGAGAAAAAAACCATCAGATCCAGATGCTCCAAAACGAAATAAAAATATTACTACAGAAAATCACTACACTCAATAAAACAAGCTAAGCAAAGCCCAAAGAATGCCTCTTTACCTGACGGTGCAACGCAACGAAAGCAGTAAGAAAAGGATGGGCTGACATATAAAATTTCTTATTTAGTATCGTAAGCCCACTTGAGGTAGGTAGCACCCCAGGTAAATCCTCCACCAAAAGCGGCAAGGATAATGTTGTCGCCTTTTTTCAATTGGCTTTCCCATTCCCAAAGGCAAAGAGGTAATGTGCCATTGGTCGTGTTGCCATATTTTTGAATATTAATCATCACCTTCTCTTCGGGTATACCCATACGCTCGCCTGTAGCAGAAATAATACGCATATTGGCTTGGTGGGGGACTAACCATGCTACATCATCCGAAGATAAATTATTGCGCTCCATTATTTCGGCACTTACATCAGCCATATTTTTTACGGCAAATTTGAAAACAGTTTGTCCTTCTTGATGCACATAATGTTCTTTGTTCATCACCGTTTCGATAGTTGCGGGCTTTACAGAGCCTCCTGCTTTCTGATGTAAGAATGCACGGCCTGCACCATCGCTGCGGAGGATAGAATCTTGCAAACCATTGCCTTCGGTATTGGGTTCTAACAACACCGCTCCCGCACCATCGCCAAAGATGATACAAGTGGCACGATCTTCGTAGTTCATGATAGACGACATTTTATCGCCACCTACTACGATTACTTTTTTGTATTTTCCTGTTTCGATAAATTGTGCGCCTGTGGTGAGTGCATACAAAAAGCTGCAACAAGCAGCATTTACATCATATCCAAAAGCATTGCGCATTCCCGTTTTATCGGAGATAATATTTGCAGTGGCAGGAAATTGCATATCGGGTGTGGTGGTAGCACAAATCACTAATTCAATTTCCATAGGGTCTATGCCGCGCTTGCTCAACAGTTGATTGACTGCGTGCATCGCCATATCTGAAGTGCCGAGTCCTTCGCCTTTGAGTATGCGTCGCTCTTTGATACCTGTTCGTGTGGTTATCCACTCATCATTGGTGTCCACCATGGTTTCGAGCGCTGCATTGGTCAAAATATATTCTGGTACATATCCGCCAACAGCTGTTATAGCTGCGTGTATTTTTTGCATTGACAATTTTTTATAGAAAAAAGAAAGGTAAGGGTCTCATTAATTCATTCCTCCACAAGTGCTTATCACTTGCCCTGTTACATAACTACTCATTTCCGAAGCAAGAAAAAGTGCTACATTGGCTATTTCTTCGGGCTTTCCAAAACGTTGCATGGGTATTTTTTCAAACCATTTTCCGCCACCTTCTCCATCATTGAGATAATGGGTCATATCCGTTTCTACAAAACCTGGGGCTATGGCATTCACTCGAATATTACGGCTACCCAATTCTTGTGCTATGGATTTTGTAAAGCCAATAATCCCTGCCTTAGATGCAGCATAGGCGCTTTGCCCGGAGTTTCCTTTTACACCCACTACAGAACTTAGGTTAATAATACTTCCCGAACGGGCTTTCATCATGGGTTTGATAACTTGTTTGGTGAGGTTGTACACGCTTTTAAGGTTGGCTTGCATCACATCATCCCACTGTTCGGGTGTTATGCGTAGTAGCAAATTGTCTCTACTGATTCCTGCATTGTTTACACAGATACCTATGGCTCCAAAATCTTTGAGCACTTCGGCAGCCAAGGCTTCGGTAGAGGCATAATCTCCGGCATCCGACTTGTAGCCTTTGGCTTGTACCCCAAATTGTTTTAATTTTTCTTCGAGCGTTTTGGCGCGTTCTTCGGAAGACAAATAGGTAAAGGCAATATGAGCTCCTTGTTCAGCAAACTTAAGTGCGATGGCTTCGCCGATTCCACGGCTGGCCCCTGTAATGAGTGCTGTTTTATTTTCCAATAACTTCATTGAGGTACAAGATAATTAGTCGGTAAAATTAGTAAAAATATTGGTGGGGTATAGTGTTTTCTATTTTTGTTTTAGCTAAAATTCAAAACCCTTTCTTTTTGAAAAATGGATTCCGAAAAGAAAGGGTTTATGCTAAGTGTCAAAGAAGATGATTATTCAGCATCTTGCTTCATAAAATCCCATTGTTCAGTTTCGCTTTCTATTTGCGGCATCATGCTATTGAGAAAATGGTACTGGATACCTACCAAAAGAGGTGTTGTCACCGCCAAACCAATCAGCAATGCCATAGTACCTAAAATGGAAAGCCCTGTTGCAATCAGCGCAAAGATGATTATTTGCCCTACATTGTTTCTGCCGATTTTCCAGCTTGTTTTGAGTGCAGTCATGAAGGGCATATCGGTAAACTGTAATAAAAAAGAATAAGCAAATAAAGCAATAGCAATCGTTACTATGATAACGAATATTACAAGCGCAAAGAGTAAAACTTCAGGCACTAAAAAAGAACGAACATTTTCAGGATCTTTAAAAAAATCGGCATTTTTGAAAAGGTCTATAAAATAGCTAAACCCAACTATGGCTATTAAAATAACAATGAGTGGTATTAAGATAAGCATACCCAAGCCAAGCAACAATAAATTTCCTAAAAAAAGGCGACCGAAGCGAGGCGACCAACTAAAAAATTGGTTGAATTCCAAGTTTTTATTTTTTTCATACCCATTGTAG
The DNA here is from genome assembly GCA_030054025.1 of Phycisphaerales bacterium. Lineage (GTDB taxonomy): Bacteria > Bacteroidota > Bacteroidia > Chitinophagales > Chitinophagaceae > Rurimicrobium. The sequence goes on from JASGCQ010000030.1 coordinate 2,753, forward strand.
GCACTATAAATGCAAGCTGCAAATGCAAAAGAAAAGAAACCTGCAAGGGTACTTATTCTCGGAATAAAGCTAAGAACAAAGTAGAGCAAATAAAACAAAACGGTGAAGCCTGCCAAAAGCCAAATATTAGCTTTCATGGTGTCCCAAGATTTTTGTAAACTTTGGGTCATGCTAAGCGAAGCAATGGTAGAAATACTTTTCATAAAAAATTGTTTGATACAAATATACTCTAGGAGCGTTTGATACAAACTATTAAGATGTTTTATTTCAATTAGTATTGAACCATAATTACCTTCGAATCATAAACAAGGACTCTTATATGCCTTTGGGCAACAAGATTTGTGGTGCAATGCCAATCAACAAAACCAACAAAGCGGTAAACCCAAGCAAGATTTTATCGGTAATGCATATTTCTCCTGTCATTTCTGTGTCTCCCTGCTTGAAGTACATGGCAATTATAACGCGGAAGTAGTAATAAGCACTTACTGCCGCCATAAGCAATGCAAAGATGACTAACCACATCAGGTTGCCTTGAGTCATCGCTGCTTGAAGCATCATATATTTTGCCATAAAGCCTGCTGTAAGCGGAATGCCTGTCAAAGAAAAAACAAAAATTGTGGCTACAAAAGCAAGAAAAGGTTCTTTTTTAGCCAATCCATTAAAGCCATCGAAAGTGTAATCTTTGAGTTTCAAGAGTACAGCAAACATACCAAGGGTAGCAATGGTATAGGCTACGGCATATACAATAAGCCCTTGCCAAGCCATTGCGCTAACTGATACTACTGCAAAGAGCATAAAGCCTGCCTGTGCGATAGAGGAGTAGGCCAACATTCTTTTGACACTTTGTTGAAAAACGGCAGTAATATTTCCTACAAACAAGGTGGCAGCGGTAATGATTGCCAATACCATTGTCCAACTACCACTAATAGAAGCAAATGAGGTGTGGAATAAACGAAGGAAACCCATGAATGCCGCAGCTTTACCTATTGTAGCCATAAAAGCGGTAAAAGGTGTTGGCGAACCGTCATACACATCGGGTGTCCAAAAGTGCATCGGTGCCGCAGATACTTTGAAAGAAAAAGAGATAATCAAAAATAATAATCCGGTCAATGCCAAAGGATTGATATGCTGCATCTGTATGAAGCTAAAACTGCTGATATTAAACTCGCCCGTAGCCCCATAAATAAGCGTAATGCCCATCAACAGAATACCTGTAGAAAAGGCACCCATCAAAAAATATTTGAGTGACGCTTCACTGCTTTTCAGATTACGTTTATCGCTGCCCGCCAAAATATATTGGGGAATAGAAAGGATTTCGATGCCGATAAACATAATCAGCATATTATTGAAGCTGGAGAGTAAATAGACACCTACCAATATGAAGAAAAACAGTGCAAAATATTCTCCAACATTTTTACCCACATTAATGATATCGTTGCCCATCAAAAGTACATAGAGTAAAGTGCCCGCCGTCATCAGTGTATTGAACCAAATACTAAAGGGACTTATTACCAATTGATAATGGAACAATGTCTCTACAACACCCGCCTTTGCTGTCATGAGCTCCCAAACATTTACGCCCAATAACAACACAAACAAAAGAGTTGCAATAGATAATATTGTTTTCTTTTCTTTGACCATAAAGCCTGCATACATCATAATGATGCCCAAAACTGTTGCCGCAATGATTGCCTTCATAATATCTGTAGAATAATTTTAATAACGCTTATAATATTGTCAATACTGTTGCTTACTTGATTAATACCAAATCCAATAATGGTTGCGGAAAAACACCCAAAGCAATAATCAATGCTAAGAGGACGCAAACTGCCAAGAGTTCTGTGCTACTCATTGGGGCAACGGATACTACACCTGAATTGTTTTCGCCATAAGCTACTTTTTGCACCATAGATAGGGTATAAACAGCACCAAGGATAATACCCAAAGCAGCAACAGCCATAAATGTGATATGGTATTGAGATGCTGATTGGAAAATACCGCTGAACAACATAAACTCACCAATAAAGCCATTAGTCAAGGGCAACGCAATGTTGGCAAAGGAAATAATGACCAAAGCAATGGCTATGCCTGGAGCTGTGCTTGCCAATCCGCCCATTTTTTTGAAATCTTGTGTACCATATCGTTGCTCCACCATATTGACAATAAGCCACATTCCTGTAATATTGATCCCATGATTGAACATCTGAACCATCAAACCATGATTGGATAACTCGGTACCCGAAAATGCTGCTGCACACATCAAACCCATGTGTGCAATAGAAGAATAGGCAACTAAACGCTTCACATTAGTCTGCACCATCGCAATTAGCGAAGCGTAAATGATACCGATAATAGACAAGGTCATTATAGTATTTGCCCAATAAGCAGTAGCCTCTGGCAATACAGGTATCAACCATCTAAGTACGGCATAAATACCCATTTTTACCATCAGCGCACTGAGTATAATGGTTACTTGGGTAGGGGCTTGTTCATAAGCATCAGGCTGCCAGGTGTGGAATGGAAAAATAGGCATCTTAATGGCAAAGGCTACAAACAACAACCAAAATATAATGTGCTGCTGCACCAATGGAAGTGCTTTGCCTGCGGCAATAATATTTTGCCAGCTCATTGAGTTGACACCATTCGTCTGTAGCGACAAATAAATCAATGCTGCCAACATCATCAAACTGCCTAAGAATGTATAGACAAAAAACTTGAAGGTTACGGCAATGCGGCGTTCGCCACCCCAACGTGAGCAAAGGAAGTAAACAGGGACCAAAGCCAATTCCCAGAAGAAGTAAAATAATAAAGCATCTGCCGCTAAAAACACGCCCATCAAACCTGTTTGGCTGAGTAATATCAACCCATAATAAGATGCCGGATTTTCTATGGCTTTATTTCTGTTGAGCAGCAAAACCACTAGAAAGATAATGCCGGTCAACAAACAAAGCATTGCTGCCATTCCATCGGCAGCCAAACTGAATTGCGCACCAATAGCGGGCATCCAAGGAAAGCTGATGGGTGCAACTTGCTCCTTACCGCAAAAATCAGCCACATAAATAGAGACCGCTAAACTGCAAAGTGAGCCAAAAAGAGCAACATTTTTAGCGGCATCTTTTGCCATAAAGGAAAAGATACCCAGCAAAAAAGGAATCAAAATAAGTAGTAACAAAATCATGTGATCGAGAGCTAAAATTCTAAATTAAAGATTGACAAAAAACAAACCGATGACAAATATCAAAACGATACCGATGACCATAGTAAATAAGTAGGCACCCACTTGGCCATTCTGGAGCAAACGCATTCTGTCTGCGCCCCATCGTACCATTTTTCCTACACCATTTACACCGCCATCTATACCTTTTCTTTCTATGATTCTATCCAGAAACCCACTGAATTTCACTAATGGATTGACAATGGCTGCATCATACAATTCATCCACATACCATTTGTTTTCGAGTATTTTGGCAAAGCCAGTATTGGCTTGGAAATTCGGAGATTTTGTACGTAGATAAGCAATAAGAATCATCACCGCAACCAAGCTAACAGACAAGCCCATCAATAGATACTCGGTGCTATGCTCCAAATGATGCGCTCCGAAATTAGTAACGGCTGTGCTTAAAAATTCATTTAAAGAATGATGTTCGCTGAACACTTCGGGTAAGCCTACAAAGCCCGAAACCGTTGTCAAAATTGCCAGTACAACCAGCGGAAAGGTCATCGCAGCAGGACTTTCATGTAAATGATGCTCTTGCTCGTGTGTACCTCTGAATTTGCCGGAGAAAGTGAGGAAGTACAAACGGAACATATAAAAAGCGGTCATTAATGCTGTAGCTAAAGCAGCATAATACAAGGTAGGATTGTGTGCAAAGGCAGCCGCAAGAATTTCATCTTTAGAAAAGAATCCGGCAAATGGAGGAATACCAGCGATAGCCACACAACCAATCAAGAAAGTGATTTGGGTAATGCGCATTTTTTTACCCAAGCCACCCATAGAGCGAATATCTTGTTCACCACCCATTGCATGAATCACAGAACCCGACCCTAAGAACAATAGTGCTTTAAAAAATGCGTGTGTCATTACATGGAAAACCGCTGTGGTATAGGCCCCGCAACCAATAGCCAAAAACATAAAACCTAATTGACTTACCGTAGAATAAGCCAATACCTTTTTAATATCATATTGTTTGATGGCAATAGAAGCCGCAAGTAATGCCGTCAACAAACCAACGATTGCGATAAAGTGCAATGCAAATTCAGATTGATTATAAAGAACTGAGCTACGAGCAATCATATAAATACCGGCAGTAACCATAGTGGCAGCATGTATCAATGCCGATACAGGTGTAGGGCCTGCCATCGCATCGGGCAGCCATGTGTATAGGGGCAATTGAGCACTTTTGCCCATAGCACCAATAAAGAAACAGATGGCTATCCAAGTATAAACATTCGAACTCAAGACTACTTGCTGCGATTGTATTTGACCAAACAATTCGCCATAGCTCAAAGTGCCAAAATGATACAACACCAACATCATGCCTACCAAGAAACCCAAATCACCAATACGGTTCATTACAAAGGCTTTTTTAGCTGCGTTGGTATAATCACGATTTTTAAACCAAAATCCAATCAATAAATAAGAACAAAGCCCTACACCTTCCCAGCCAATGAACATAATGAGGTAATTGGCACCCATCACTAAGAGCAACATCGAGAAAACAAAGAGGTTAAGATAAGCAAAATATTTCACCACACCTTCATCGTCGTGCATATAACTGGTAGAATAAACGTGTATCAAGAAACCTACTCCAGTAATAATGAGCAGAAATAAGGAAGAAAGTGCGTCTATTTTAAAAGCGAATGGAATCAACAATTTGCCCGACTGAATAAAGTTGAACACGTGAATAGTTTCAGATGCTCCGGCTTTTACTTCAAAGAAAATAGCCAATGAAAGTCCGAAAGAGACGAGCATCATCAGGCTTGCTAGAAAACCTGCCGCTTGTCTGGGCATTGATTTCCAAGCAAGACCATTGACGAGGAAACCAATCAAAGGAAACAAGGGAATTAAGTAGGCTAATTGTATCATATTATCAAGAAAGAGTAAATTCGAAATAGGGGTTTGTGCTCCAAATATTGCTTGTGCTTAAAATATTAATGCTTCAAACGATTGAGTATGTTCACATCTACCGAATGTACTTTCCGATAGACCATTACAATAATGGCTAATCCAACCGCCACTTCTGCTGCTGCCACTACCATAATGAAGAAAACAAAAATTTGCGCTGCACTGTCGTTGTACATTTTGGAGAAAGCTGCCAATAATAAATTGACTGCATTGAGCATTAATTCGATGCTCATAAAAATGATGATGGCATTACGACGCATCAACGCCCCCATGATACCGATACAAAACAGGGCAAGACTTAAAAAGATATAATATTGAATAGGCATTGTAAAAAATTTTTTAAACGATTAAATAGATTATTCCATGTCTTTTTTACCAATTACGATAGCGCCAATCATGGCACTGAGAAACAACACACTGCTGATTTCGAAGGGCAGTACATATTGTTTAAACAATACCTGACCCAATACTTTTATCAAACCGATATTGGTCGTTTCTTGATTGATGACCCCCAATAGATTGGCTTTGCTGATGGCAGCAATAATGACCAAAAACAAAGTACCGCCCGACACTACTCCTGCCAACTGTACCAGCCAACTTTTTTGCGGTTCGGTATCGGCATTGAGGTTCATCAACATAATGACAAAGAGGAACAAAACCATGATGGCACCTGCATATACAATGATGTTTACGATAGCCAGAAACTGCGCATTGAGCAAAAGGTAATGACCCGAAATGGCAAAGAAAGTAAGGATCAAAAAGATGACACTGTTTACCGGATTACGGCTGAGCACTACGCCCAAAGCGCATCCTATAGCCATAACGGTGAGTATCCAAAAAAGTATCTGTAAAATATCCATTGCTATAATTATGCTTTTTGGTCTTTTTTAGGGTGAGGAATCAGCATATCTTCTTTTTTGTAGATAAAGCTTTCGCGGGTATAGTTTGCGGGCATTACTGTTTCTGAAAGGTAAATGGCATCTTTGGGGCAAGCTTCTTCGCAAGCACCACAGAAAATACAGCGCAGCATATTGATTTCATATCGTGCAGCATACTTCTCTTCACGATACAAATGTTTTTCGTCTGATTTTCTTTCGGCAGCTTCCATAGTAATGGCTTCTGCCGGACAAGCTACGGCACACAATCCGCAAGCGGTACAGTTTTCACGACCTTCTGCATCACGATTCAGCACATGCAATCCACGAAACACAGGACTGAAAGAACGAGTCTCTTCAGGATATTGAACAGTTGCTTTTTTCTTAAAAATATGACCGACCGTTATGCTCATCCCTTTGAGCAAAGCAGGCAAGTATATTCGCTCTTTGAGCGTCATCGGGCTACGATCTATGGGGGCAGCGCGTTTAGTTAGTTTTTCCATTTTCCTCTTCTTTCTCTATTATTTAAAAAACCAAAGTACTGCTGCTCCTGTGAGCAACATGTTTAACAAAGCCAATGGTATCAATGATTTCCAACCGAGATTCATCAATTGGTCGTAACGGAAACGTGGTAATGTCCAACGAATGAACATGATCAACAAAATCATCCCCGTTATTTTTGCAAAGAATACCGATACACAAATGATGGCGAATAAGATTGGATGTACCGATGCCGCAACCGCATCCATGCCAGGGAAATTGTAGGAACCAAAATAAAGGGTCACCATTACCGCCGAACCAATAAACATATTGATATATTCTGCGAAAAGGAATAAACCCAATTTCATAGAAGAATACTCCAAATGGTATCCCATGTTCAGTTCCGAATCACATTCAGCCAAGTCGAAAGGTGCACGGTTCATTTCGGCCATAGAGCAGGTAAAAAAGATAATAAAGCCCAGAGGTTGTTTGAAAAAATTCCAAGTAAAGTATCCATCACTCCAAAATCCATGTTGTTGCTGTGCTATATCGCGCAAACTCAAAGAGCCTGCCAACATTAATAAAGCAATTAAGCTAATGCCCATTGCCAATTCATAAGATATAGATTGTGAAGCGGAGCGAATAGCACTCAACAAAGAAAATTTGTTATTGGATGCCCAACCACCCAGCATGATACCATATACGCCAAGACTTATAACACCAAATACAAACAAGATACCAATATTAACATCCGCTACTTGTAATGAAAAAACTTTGCCACTTGCCAAAGGAATATCCGGCCCCCAAGGGATTACTGCGCTTGTCATCAATGCAGTAAGCATAAACAAGAAGGGTGCCAGTAAAAATATAAATTTGGTTGAATTGGTCGGTATAATTTCTTCTTTCATGAAGAGTTTTAAACCATCCGCCAAGGGCTGAAGCAAGCCAAAAGGTCCGGCACGGTTAGGTCCATAACGATCTTGCATGATAGCAGCTACTTTTCGCTCGCCCCAAGTAGCATAAGCAGCTACTCCAAAAGACGTCAGTAATATGGCCATGATAAGACCTACTTTACTGAGAAGAAAAAACCAATCTATTTCTAATAAAATCATTGTACGCAAATGTAATTAGTTCGTAAAAATTATAAGTTCTATCCATTTTTATTTAAAATCTTCGGAATGTGCCGGGCCTTCTATCTGACTTAGATGTCTTCCCGGTTTATTCACATCGCTCACCTCATTAATGTCCATTTTCATAATTGGTTGTTTACCGATGACTTCCGCCAATAATTCTATTTGCGGCTCATGTACATTTTTATTGTAATGACCTTGCGAAATCACACTGTGTCGGCTAATATTACTCGGACCTTCAATCAACCAGTCGCTTATTTTTTTCTTTTCAAAACGGCATTCATTGCATATCCACCCGGGTTTGCCATCACTAGCGATTGCTACTTCACCCCACTCATCTTTGCGAGCTGTTACTCTATATACTTCATCGCCATGCATCCAAAGGCGTACTTCACCGCTACATTTGGTACAAGAGCAATGTGCATCTACTGGCTTGGTAAACCATACACGTTGTTTGAAGCGGAAAGTTTTGTCGGTCAAAGCACCCACAGGGCAAACATCAATCACATTGCCGATAAAATCGTGGTCAAGCGATTTACTAATACAAGTACTGATGCGGGCGTGTTCGCCTCTGTCCAAGATTCCATGTTCGCGGTAATCGGTCAATTGCTCGGCAGCAAATACACAGCGGAAGCACATGATACAACGATTCATGTGTAGTTGTATATTAGGTCCTAAGTCTTCAGGTTCAAAAGTGCGGCGTTCAAATTCGGTTCGGGTTCCCTCTTTGCCGTGCTCATAGCCCAAATCTTGCAAATGACATTCACCAGCTTGGTCGCACACAGGGCAGTCCAAAGGGTGGTTGAGTAGTAAAAATTCGGTCACCCCTTTACGGGCATCCAAAACTTTTTCGCTCGTCATGCTTTTCACTTCCATTCCGTCCATTACACCAGTACGGCAGCTCGCCACCAATTTGGGCATCGGGCGCGGGTCTTTTTCAGAACCTTTGCTTACCTCTACCAAACAGGTGCGGCATTTGCCACCACTACCTTTGAGATGGCTGTAATAACACATGGTCGGCGGTGCTACTGCTCCACCCACTTTTCGTGCTGCTTCCAATATTGAAGTACCCGCAGGAACCTCAATGGTAATGTTGTCTATTGTTACTTTAATGTTGTCACTCATTTTATTTCTAAGCTCACGCAGAGGCGCTAAGTTCCCGCCAAGGCGCAAATTTTATACATTATGATACTAAATACTTTAAATCCACATTATAGTTTTGTTCCTTCAATGTACTAACCCACTTCATTAGTTTTGAAACAGTTTTATTATCGCTTCGTCTAATCTCATTAAATAATTTAATTAGTGGATTTACCCAAGCCTCATTTTCCTTAGAGCCTAAATGCTTCGTAATATTCATCAATCCTTCTAAATCATCTTTAAGTCCAAATTCTTTCAATTCTATTTCTGCAACTTCACAAATATTCAATATCCAACTTTCCAGAGCAGGGCAAATTTGAATAATAAAGTGTGGTTTGGCACGATGTTTCCACAAAATCAATTCACCCTCACATTCATCCAATACGTCAAATTCATTCAAATACTTTATTGCATTTTTATCATTATCAATAATGCCAAGCGCAAAGCTATCTTTCATTTTTCCAAAAACCATTGCTGAAGCAACTTCATTGCAACTATGTTTATGATTGTATCCGGTTTTTGTAGGCACCAAAGTTTGAATCAATAACGTGTCTGCATAACATTCAGGCATTATTGACTTATCCATTCTTCAAATAGCTTTCGAGGTTAAAAAACAAATCCACCCCAAATTCTCTTATCTCTTCCAAGTTCTCTTTGCTCAAATTTTTTATAATCGTCTCTCCATTTTTGTAATCTACCAAATATATAGCCACATCTTCCGGTGCTTCTTCAATAAACTCATCTAGTACATATGGGCTATGTGTAGCAATAAAAAATTGGTTTGTTTTATCAAAAACCACATCACTAGTAAACTTCCTGATGTAAGGCGGAAACATGTGTGCTTCGGGTTCTTCAAATATTAATACTGAATTCGAATTGGTTTGAATTGCTGCTTTATAAAAAATAAGTCTTTGTAAAGTGTCTGCAATTTGATAAAAAGGTATTGAAAAAACAGTTTCATCACTTAACGTTTTCATAGCTTTCATTGTATAATTATGACCTTTATCAAACAATAATTTCAAACCATAAAAGGCCAATAAATCAATAACTTCTTTTCTTAATTCACTATTTCTTTCAATAATGTGAAATAAATTTTCACCAAAAGGAAATAATAAAGATGAGTTTCCAGATTTATTCTTTTCTTTTTCGCTTTTGTATGAGTATTTTTTTAAAATTTTATTTTCTGAATTTAATTTATTTGCATTGCGTGTCTCAAAAACTATTTCATTGTTGTTGTCAAGTTTCAAAGACCAACTACCTGTAACCTTGTTAACGTACGGTTCCTCTTCGTTAATTTCCGAATACGTAAAATGAATATTCTTTTCATTAGCAAGATCAATACTCACCACTCTATTCTCAAAGGCTTTAATGATGATTTTTTCTTCTGTTTTTCCATCAAAAAATAATTCAGATAGGTCTCTAACCCTAATTATTTCTTCAATCCTAGTCTCATTTCCTTTAATATAGGATAGAATTGACAGCGCTTCCAAAATATTACTCTTACCCACATTAGGATAACCAATAAACACGTTAATCCGTTTACAGCCCTCAATTTTTTGATGGCGTATGGATTTAAAATTGCTTATTTCGATGTCCTGAATAAAGTTGCTCATAATATTCTGCGTCTTTGCGTGAAACTAAACACTCGCTATCTCCAGCGGGTCAGCATAATGTGCTAACCCATAATTTCTTGTTTGGCTTTCTTCGGGGTTTGTAATATGCCATTCAAATTCATCTCTAAAATGTCTGATAGCTGCTGCAACTGGCCAAGCCGCTGCATCGCCCAATGGGCAAATCGTATTGCCTTCAATTCTTCTTTGAATATCCCACAGCAAATCAATATCGCTCATCGTCCCTTGTCCGTATTCTATCTTTTTCAAGATGCGGTACATCCAGCCTGTTCCTTCGCGGCAAGGACTACATTGCCCACAGCTTTCGTGCTTGTAGAAACGTGCTAAAGTCATTGTATGACGCACTACGCATTGGTCTTCATCCAAAACAATAAAACCACCTGAACCCAGCATAGAGCCTGTGGCAAATCCACCATCAGAAAGACTTTCGTAATTCATATAACGGGTTTCACCTTTTGCTGTTTTCAACAAAAGGTTTGCCGGCAATATGGGCACTGAAGACCCGCCAGGAATACACGCTTTTAATTTTTTGCCATTGGCTATACCTTGACACCATTCATCACCATAGATAAAATCTTCTACTGAAAGGTCAAAAGGGATTTCATATACCCCGGGTCTTTTCAGGTTACCACAGGCGGACATTAATTTGGTACCTGTCGAGCGACCAACGCCAATCTTACCATATTCTTCGCCTCCCATGTTGATAATCGGACCAACCGCTGCAATTGTTTCCACATTGTTCACCACTGTCGGGCGCATCCACACACCTTGTATGGCAGGGAACGGAGGCTTGATACGGGGATTTCCGCGCTTACCTTCCAAGCTTTCAATCAAAGCAGTTTCTTCACCACAGATATAAGCGCCTGCGCCACGATGTACATAGATTTCACAATCGAAACCGGTACCCAAAATATTTTTGCCCAACCATCCATTGGCTTTTGCTTCGGCAATGGCTTGCTCCAAAATGTCTGGAATCCAAGCATACTCGCCACGGATATAGACATAGGTGGTATTGCTACCCAAAGCAAAAGAGGAGATAATCATTCCTTCCACAAACAAGTGCGGCAAGAACTCCATCAAATAACGGTCTTTAAATGTACCCGGCTCCGACTCATCGGCATTCACTACCAAATGGCGGGGTACACCTTCGGGTTTGGCTAGGAAGCTCCATTTCATTCCTGTAGGGAAGCCCGCACCGCCACGACCACGCAAACCGCTCTTCTTGACTTCTTCCACAATCTCATCGGGTGTCATTTTCAGTGCTTTTTCCACTGCACGATAACCACCGCTTTTGCGGTAGGCTTCGTAATAACGAATGCCTTCGACGTGGGCATTTTCTAATAATAATTTCATTCGCTATTCGCTTTCAAATTTTGAAAGATGAAGATTCAAAAAATCAAACATCTTTTTAATTGATTCATTATCTACCTCATCAAAAACCCACTTATCCCTCTCAGTAAAATTTCGATTTTTATCCTTAATCATTTCCTTTTCCGCTTTCGTATCACCATGCAAGCATTCTAGATATGCATAGACTTTAGTTTTATTTGCAGGCACATTGTACCCATTCCCTTTGCTCTTTACGCAATCTTCAAATCCTTTCCAACATTCAATTATACTTTTATGTTGAACACAGGTTTCTAAAAGAGTTTCCAAAGTTCCATCATTGAGATTATCTGGAAATAAAAAAGAAACAAATTCAATTCCCAATCTTGCTTTTTGTTCAATTAAATATTTACTCTTTTCTTTAAACCCATGATTAATTTCTCTGCCTGAATAATCTGCATCAAACAATATAATGTTTATACCTCCCTCACGCTTCTTATATTGTTCTATTTGCTTAAACTCATCTATTTGCTTTTCCAATCCATTAAATCCTCTGGCAATAACAATTAATTCGTCTAATTGTGCTTTATCAAACTGAACACTGAATTTTATTTGAAGAATATCTCTTAAAAAAACCTTATCTGCATCACCTTCAACAAAAAATTTTATTCTTGAAAAATCTATTGCCATACATCACCCCCTCTAACATTTGTACCTACGTCCAATTTATATTTTAATGATTCGTAATCATATGTCGTTGCTGTATGCTTTATTTGTCCTTTTCTATCAAATTCCTCTAGTTCAATCAATCGTAATTTGCTCTTCATATTGCTCATTTCCTCTCCCGCTTGTACAAATGCCTTAATACAATCTTGACTGTGTGTAGAACAAATTAATTGTACATTGTTAAATTGACTTGACTCAATTATTTTTATCCAAAACTCTTTCATTTTTGTCCAATGAATACCGGTATCGATCTCGTCAATTAATAAAAAGGAATTTTTGCATTTAATTATTTCAAGTAAACATCTAACAAATTTATTGAAACCTTCTCCCCAAAAAGTAATAGGTTGATAATTCTCAAATGACTTGCTTTTTATAGAAAGAATATCGCGACCAAAATAATTTTTTATTGCCGTATCCTCAATGTCTGGAATAAATAATAAAAGCGAAGAGATAAATCTTTTCTTTTCTTCATAATTTAGTTCTTTAAAATTATTCTCAAACAAACTAACCTGAATCCCTCTTAATACTTTTTTCGAACCAGACACTTGATTTTCTTCAATGCCAATATTGGCAGAATAATAATCATTAACATCCTCCTGAAAACCGGCATTTATTGTAATAAGAGGCCAATAGCTATGCTCGCGTCCACGCTTAAAGTCATCTAGGTACATCCATTGGAGTTCTTTAAAAGATTCGTCTTTAAACACTTTTATCCATAGGTTAGGATTACCTATTCCATATTTTTCGGGTGTTCTTTTTTCAAAATCTCTTTCTGTCAAGCTGTCAATCAAACAATCCTGAAAAGATATCGAATGTGCATTTCCTCCAAATTCCCAGCCAAATTTTATAGGGGTATCCTTATCCTTTTTTATATAATTGAAATAATTATCGTCAGGAAATATCGGTTCCTTAAGATTAATTCGTTTGGGATGAATGTGGATATTTTTTGTACAGAGTGTTCTGTGTAGGTTTTTTACACTTTGGTCTATATCATTATTCACCATTAAAAAGCACTCCAACAAGCTTGTCTTACCCACATTATTATCCCCTGTAATCAAGTTCACCTGCCCGATGTTTTCTACAACTAATCGGTCAAACATCTTGAAGTTACTTACTTCGAGTCTTGTTATGTGTTCGTTTGTCATTTCTACTTTTCTAATTATTCGTCCGTCTTCACACTCTGTCGGCTCATCAACAGCCATTTTCCTCTTTTTCGCAACCACACTTGTAATATGTTCAATTTAAAATGGAGCAATTGCTCGCCCATGATTACATCAAAATTACCTTTGCTGCGCACCACTCCTACTTTTTTGTCTATTGCGATATTTATTTGCGTCTGTTCAATATTTGCATAAGTCAATTTACCATTATACAAATTATCAATCAACTCTTTTTTACGCTCTATCCAACCGTTAGAATGCCCATAGGTCAAACGACTGTGTAGCATCCTATTTAGTATTCGCTCATCTTTCTGCATCAATGCTTTATTGAGCATCAATACTGCTTGATGTAAACTCACGCTGTCTTTTTTGTGCTGCGCAAAAATTGTTTGCGATAACAACACAAAAAGAACGGCTATCAAAGAACTCTTATTCATTACAACACTATTCGGCATTATAACGAACCATCAAATAATCTTCGAGCGGAACAAAAAAGAAGTCGTGCCAACCACTGTTATGCGCTTTTACTTCATCTTCATTGGGCAAATTTGTGTGATTTAATACCAGCAAGGTTTGCTCTCCATCCGCTTTCAATTTAAAATGCACCAAGGATGCCTCCGTTTCTTCTGTCCATTCACTCGTCTTCCAAGTATAACTCAATTCGTCAGCACTTATTTTTTTCACTTCACCATTCATCCAAGCACCGAATAAACTTACTTTTCCTACTTCTTTTGCCTGAAAAACTGCTTCTTCCCCGGTCCATATCTCTATTTGCTTTTGGTCTGTCATCATGTGCATCACCTGTTCGGGTGTTGCAGGAAGCAATATTTCTATTTTAAGCTTATGGTTCATTTTATTGGTTTAGCAAAACACTGTTTTTTTCTTTTTTCCTACTTTACCCATAGCTTCTATCTTTTCGATATAAGGTATGACTTCGGGAACCTTGCAGACTGTTCCACCCATACTCACACTCACATTGCCTATAGCTTTCGCTACCTTTTTCGCTTCCTCATTTAAAGGGATAAAATAAGCCCCTACCGAAATCAAAAAGCCATTCATCGTATATTTTACTCGGTTTGCCTGCTCGTGAACTGTTTTGCCAATTCGTTGCAACAAACTTTTTATTTCCTTTTCGTCTAGTTCTTCATCTTTTTTTAGTGCCAAGAGATTGCTGTAAGTACTCCATCCTGCTGCCGCCACTAATTCATCATCTGAGTCTATCCATTCCATCGCCAATTCTCTGCCAAAATTGCTTTCTGCTGCTGTCCAAGCCACAGTATATTCGCTCAACATGTGCCAAGTAGCTGTCTTTGCCCAATGAGTTAAATCTTTCTTAGTCATCTTCTTGGGTTCAGAAATCAAGCCTGCAAAGTACATGGCATCTGCATTTCTTGTATTGTAAAGAGCTAATGCCAACTCGTGGTTGTGCTTTATTTTCTTCTGAATGACCTTCATATCGCCAATCTTCACGCCCCAAAACTCACCTTTTGCACCATGATTGGTCCATGTCTTCTTAGTTTGTTCCGTCCCGAGCTTTTGCAGCTCTGTCATTACTTCGTTGAGGGTCACTTGTTTTTAATTTTTTGCTGCTGCTCTCAATTCATCCAAGATAGCATCCACTTTTTCGGTCGTCAAATGCTCTTTGAAATGCTTGCCCAATTGCATCATGGGGGCATATCCGCAAGCACCCAAACATTCTGCCAGTTTCAATGTAAACAAACCATCCTCTGTAGTTTCGCCTTCTTTGATGCCCAATCTGGTTTTGATATGACTGATAATTTTGTCACTACCACTGAGCATACAAGGACCTGTTTGGCACACTTCCAATACATATTTGCCCACAGGTTTCATATTAAACATGGTGTAAAAGGTAGCCACCTCATACACTTCGATTGGCTTAATGCTCAATATGGTCGCCACATAATCCATTACCGGCACATCCAACCATCCGCCAAATTCTTCTTGCGCCAAATGCAAAATAGGAATCAAAGCACTTTTCTGCTTACCCTCGGGGTAGCGAGTGATAATTTCTTGCGCCTTAGCTAATTTTTCTTGTGAAAATTGTATCATTTTCCTTTATTTCTTGCTTTAAATTTGAGCACATATACTTGCTCATTTAAGTTTCTTAAAACATTTAAAACTCATTAAACGTTCTAAAGTTTGTTTTAGTGCGAATGTTTATAGAATGCAACTCAGACCCATTTTTTCTAAACCCGTGTTGGGTAAAGTTATTTATATAGGTTTCAAGTGTAATTCTATGTAAATGAGATTCAGTAATGCTTAGCAAATTACTTTCACGTTTTTTGGCAAAACCTTTTTCAATTAATTCATCAAATTCTTTTATAGCACTTTCGTAAGAAGACATAAGAGTATCATTTGAAAATTTTTTTTCATTCTCTGAAATTACCTGAATTAGTTTTTCTGAAATTATATTTTCCATATTAAGTAAATTTTCTTGTCTGAATAAAGATAGAATGTCCGTTTTTTGTTACGTAATCAAAAAATAAATCATAGTATTGTCTAATCAATATTCTATATTCCTCCTTACTATAATCTTCAATAATTAAGCGTAAAGGAATGCTTTCCAAAGTTTCAATGTTGATAGGTCTTCCGTGAGATTTCCATAAATTGCTATCACTTAGTTTGTCAGCAATTTCTTTTGCTCGTTCTTCTTTTTGTTCAGACGTAACAGGCTGCCCTAACAAATCAGGATTAGTTTTATGTTCTGTCCAAGTTTTAAATTTATATTTTACAAGCCATTTTTTAAGAAGCTCAATTGTCAGATTTTTAGCTTGTTCATAACCCCTTAATTCCGCTAAATCAATATCTTTCAAAATTAGAAACTCTGCTTGCGTTAATTGATTGTCAGGGTCTTTTGACCTTGCTTTTTCAATCAATTCATTCACTTTATCCAAATATCCCAATGCAGCTACCCATTTTCCATCTTTATTTTGAACTTGTGGGTCAATAGGTCCTAAAACAGAAAAATAATCCATTAAAATATTATCACCGCTCATACAAAATATTGTACCTGCGCTATAAGCACAATCCGGAATAATAAAATTCACTTCGTTATAGTGGTGTCTTAAAATATTAACGTATCTCTCAACTGCTACAGCACTTCCACCTGTCGTTGTGAGCATTACATAAATTTTATCCTTTTTATTTGGGTCAGTTGCAATATCCTCAACTATTTTTAAAAATACATTCTCATTCCCATCAACAATAAGTCCATAATATACTAAAAAGTCTGAGTCAAAATGTTCTTCAAGACGAACTAATCTTTCTGTTAAAAGATTTTTAATTGAGTTGTCAACCGCTGGCTTCATCCGATTAGTTTATTTAAATAATTTTTTTTCAAGTTTACTATTGTTTTTATGCATCCAACTCTCCTGCTATCACATTCAAGCTACTAAGAGCGATTACTGCATCGGACAATAATCCATTGGTAATCATCTCGGGGTAAGCTTGGTAATAAACAAAGCAAGGACGGCGGAAATGCAATCGGAAAGGAGCTCTACCTCCATCACTAATGAGGTAAAAACCCAATTCTCCATTAGCACCTTCAACGGGAAAATAAACTTCGCCTGCTTTAATATCTATCTCACCCATCACTATTTTGAAGTGATAAATGAGTGCTTCCATTTTTGTATAAACCTCTTTCTTCTCGGGCAAATAGTATGCAGGAACATCTGCATGGTAAATGCTCGGGTCAAGGTCTTTTAATTTAGTCAATGCCTGCTGAATAATGCTGTAACTCTGCCACATTTCGGCATTGCGCACCATAAAGCGGTCATACACATCGCCATTTGTACCCACAGGAATCTCGAATTCGAAATCTTCGTAGGAGCAATAAGGGCTATGTACACGCACATCATAATCCACGCCTGCGGCACGAAGGTTTGGCCCAGTAAAACCGTAATTCAAAGCGCGTTCTGCACTAATAGAACCTGCACCAATACAGCGATCCATAAAAATTCGATTGCGATTAAGCAGGCTTTCAAACTCTTTTAATGCCTTTGGAAAAACGACCATAAACTCGTCTATTTTTTTCCAAGAGTCTTTGGTAAAATTTCTTTCGAAACCACCGATACGTCCAATATTAGTAGTCAAACGTGCGCCACAAATAGATTCGTAAATTTCGTAAATGCGTTCACGAATTTGGAACACATAGGTAAATGGTGTCAATGCTCCGGTATCTACAGCCACTACCGAATTACAAACCAAATGGTCGGCAATGCGAGCAAGCTCCATCAATATCACACGCAAATAATCTACACGTTTGGGCATGGTCAGTCCTAGTAGTTTTTCTACGGTCAATTGCCAACCAATATTGTTGATGGGTGCCGAGCAATAATTCAATCGATCTGTCAGGGGTTGTATCTGTCCGTAAGGGCGGTGTTCGGCAATTTTTTCGAAGGCGCGATGAATATAACCTAATCTTTGGGTAGCACTCAATACTTTTTCACCATCAATCTCCAACACGTTCTCGAAGATACCATGTGTAGCCGGGTGCGTTGGTCCAAGATTTAAGGTTGTGGTTTGCTTTTGGATAGACTCCTCGGCAAGTTGAATATGTGGTGTATGTTGGTCTGACATTGTTTTAAGTTTATGATTTAGCGTCCAAACATTTCATCATCCTTATCGGTGCGTGTGGGGTCTTCCATCGGGTACTCTTTGCGCATCGGAAAGTAATTCATCTCATCGGCATTCAGGATTCTTATGAGGTTGGGATGTCCGATAAAATTGACACCAAAAAAATCATAGGTTTCACGCTCCATCCAATTGGCACTGGAATACAGATTGGTCATTGTAACAATATCGGGCTGGGCAATAGAAACTGAAGCACGAACACGCATACGTTTGTTGGCTACTAAATTATGCAAATGATAGACCACACAAATCTCTTCGGCTTTTCTATCGGGGTAATGAACCGCTGTTAAGTCGGTCAGAAATCGAAAGCCAAGACTACCTTCTTCGTTCAAAAATTGCAAAACAGCCGTGTTCATTTCGGGTTTTATGTTACAAGAGAAAATCCCAAAACTTTCTTCAAAACCCCAAACAGCTGTACCAAATTTATCGCTGAGTATTTGTTGGATGTATTCGTTGGTCATTATTAATTGTTGTCAATAAAAAATTTAAAGAACAAATGTATTTATTCGATACCGTAGCTTTCCATCAATTCTTTGTAGCGGAGATGATTACGACGGCGTGTACTTTCTGCCTTTACCAAATCTTGTATGCGCAAAACTCCTTCAATAATTCCTTCCGGCCTTGGAGGGCAACCTGGCACATACACATCCACAGGTATCACTTGGTCTATACCTTGCAATACGGAATAGCTGTCGAATATACCGCCACTAGAGGCACAAGCACCGATGGCAACTACCCAACGTGGTTCGGCCATTTGTAAATACACCTGACGCAATACGGGTGCTAATTTTTTAGAAATGGTACCAGCCACCAACAGTACATCGCACTGACGAGGGGTAAAACCCATACGTTCGGCTCCAAAACGACCCAAGTCGTAGTTTGAACCCATTGTACCCATAAACTCGATACCACAACAAGAGGTAGCAAAAGGCAAGGGCCATAATGAATGTGAACGACCAAGGCCTACTAGCCGATCCATTTTGGTAGCCATAAATCCTTCTCCCGAATACCCTTCTGGAATAATGGCTGGTTTATTATTTGTATTGTATTGTACCGGACGAGACATATTCTTAATTATTTAAAAAATTGATACACGACAATAAGACGCAACGTGTATTTACTCTATCAGACTTGTTGGTACTCCTAATCTTCCCATTTAAGGGCACCTTTTTTAATAATGTAAGTAAAACCTACTAAGAAAAAAGCTACGAACATGACTACTGCAAAAAAGCCTTCTGTGCCTAATTCTTTAAAATTGACAGCATAAGGGTAAAAGAAAATCACCTCTACATCAAACAATACGAACAAAATAGCAATCAAGAAATACTTGATAGCCATTGGCTGGCGAGCGTTTCCGATGGCTTTAATACCACTTTCAAAGTTGGCCAATTTGTCTTTTGTTTTGCGTTTAGGTCCTAACAAATGGGAACCACCCATCATAATAGCTACAATGCCAATCGCCAAAAATATTTGCATCAAAATGGGCAAATAGTCAGATAAAGAGTTAGTTGCAGCATTCAACAAAAACAAATTCATATTTTAAACTATGGTTTGATAAACTAGTGTAGCAAAAGTAGGACTAAGCAGCAAATATACAATGAGATAAATGGCTTTTTTGGTCAATTTTATAGAAATAATAGATTGGGCAAACGAAGCGATATTTCCTTTTAAAAAATCACTGCTAAAACGTAAAAACATCACAGGTTTATAGAGCTGTCGTGTTTTTGGTCTGAATAGGGAAAATCCTTTTGGTGATTTTAGCCAACAAAGGTTACTTTGATTATTACTTTGACTGTTTCAATTTCATTCCTGAATTCAGCGGTGCATGATATGATTTTCACATAAGCGGGATAAAACAATGTGAAAAAGAAAATAATTTATCGAAATAAATAGGCATTAGAAAAAAGTGAGTGGTAGTTGCTTCATCCTAATTTCACCACTCATCAAAAAAAGACTGAATGAAGAAGTTGCTATTCTTTGCCTGGATGGGTATAAATACACTTGCTTGGGGGCAAACAAAATTAGATTTGAACCCAATAACCATCACCTCCAATCGTTTGGAAGAAAAAATCAACGAAAGTGGAAGAAATATTACCCTAATAAAAGGGGAACAATTCCAACAATTACCAGTACAATCTTTGGAGGAGCTGCTCAAATATGTGCCTGGCGTTGAAGTACAATCTCGTGGCCCGATGGGTGCACAAAGTGATATTATATTGCGTGGAGGAACTTTTCAGCAAGTTTTAATTTTGTTGGACGGCATCAAAATCAATGACCCCATTACAGGGCATTTCAACAGCTATATGCCTATTGCCCCCTACGAAATAGAAAGAATAGAAATACTAAGAGGCCCCGCAGCAGCAGTCTATGGAGCCGAAGCGGTGGGTGGTGTCATCCACATTATCTCGAAAACATTCAGCCGCGCTGCCGATACGGCAAAAGGTGCTCATGGTCAAATAAAAATTGCAGGCGGAGCATACAATATGCTACATAGCGATGCAGGTCTGAGATACTCAAGCAAAAAGGTGCAAGTGGGCATGGGCGTATTGAGCAATAACACTACTGGGCAATTGCTTAGAGGCAACAACAGAGGCTATTTGTACAACAACACGTTGAGTGCCTCGGCATCTATACAATTAACAAAAAACTGGAGAATATCACTACGCTCGGCTTACGACAGTCGAAATTTTGCTGCTCAAAATTTTTATACTACGTTTTCTAGCGATACGGCTACAGAAAAAGTAACTACTTATTGGAATCAAGCACAATTGATACAAAACAAAAAAAACGGCAATCAAGAAATAGATGTTGTGTATAAAATGACTGCTGATAATTATCAATACAATCCCATAGCAACAGCTAATGAAAATCGCTCGGCATTTACACTAATACAATACATAAATAACCGTCAGATAAATAACAAATGGCACATCTCCTTTGGCGGTCAATCTTCGCAACGTGCCATTATTTCAAACGACAGAGGAAATCATAACACAAATCAGCTTGCTGCTTTTGGAACAGCCTTATATCATTTCAAACAATGGCATCTATCTGGAAGTTTGCGAGGAGATTGGGATGAAAATTATGGCTTTGCAATTTTACCACAAGCAAATACATCTTTTGCGCTCCATAAAATGAATATCAGAGCGAGTGTAGGTAAAGCTATCCGCAATGCAGATTTTACCGAACGATATAACAATTACAACAAAGCGAGTGTGAGTGGTGGCAGTATCGGCAATCCAGATTTGGGTGCAGAAAATTCTTGGAACTATGAGTTGGGGGTCAGCACACATTTAAACAAAGAATGGAGTATTAATGCTACACTATTCTATCGTCAGCAAAACAATGTGATTGATTGGGTCAATACGCCTTATGCCGACATGCCTCGCCAATTCAACCTATTGCCTACCGGAAGCTACGCTTTGGCCAAAAACATCAAGCAAGTGGATACTAAAGGTGCAGAACTAGACATCACTTATCAAAAACAATTAGGTCAAGAGCATCAATTATTTCTGAATAGTGGAATAAGCCTGCTGAACTCTAAAAGTAATGATTCCGCCCCCTCTTACTATATTATAGCTCATGCCAAAACTTTGATACAAGGCACTGCCGTGTATCAGTATAAAAAGCTACAACTTTCCTTAAACATACTCTATAAGCAAAGAAATATATCCGAAGCTAAAGGCATCAATGCCAGCATTACGCCCAATTATTGCCTTTTGAACGCACGTATAGGATTTTCATTCCAAAATCATTGGTCAATATTTGTACAGAGTAATAATATTACGGATATTCAGTACAGCGACTTGCTTGGAAGCCCAATGCCGCGCCGATGGTTGAGCGGTGGTGCAAGTTTTGTTTTCTAAACCTACCTAGGTGCTTTTGGGTTTACTGAATGATACCCTCATAGCACTTAAATGTGATATAATCAGTAAATACTAACAATAAATTAGCGAAAAGCATCCTAATTTTACCACCTAATGTCGGACGCAATAAAACACGAATGCGGATTAGCCTATATCCGTTTACTCAAGCCCCTCACTTATTATCGTCGCAAGTACGGCAGCACCTTTTACGCCCTCAACAAGCTATACCTGTTGATGGAAAAACAACACAACCGTGGACAAGATGGTGCAGGAATCGCAACAGTCAAATTAGATACCGAACCTGGCTATCAGTTTATGCACCGAATGCGCTTAAACGGCTCTGGTGCCATTGCTCGTCTTTTTCAAGACATTCACAGCCAAGTTGCCGAACTAGAGGCTTCACATCCTGAAATCAGCAACCATCCCGGCTTGCTCAAGGGTTATCTGCCTTTCATGGGCGAGGTGCTTCTCGGACATCTCCGCTATGGCACTCAGGGCAAAAACGATGTCAATTTCTGCCATCCCTTTATCAAATCTGATATTAACCCCACACGCAATTTGATGATGGCGGGCAATTTCAACTTGGTGAATACGGAAGCAATACTGGATATCGTAAAACCTGTAATCACCACACCTGCAGGCAGCGATTTGGGGGCAATGATAGAAACAATACATCATTTTATCTGTCAAGAAAACGCCAAAAACCCAGAAAAGCTAGATTTGGAAAGCGCTTTGAAACAAGCAACTACCTTATTTGATGGTGGCTATGTTTGTAGCGGTTTGGTTGGTAATGGAGATAGTTTTGTGATGCGTGACCCTAACGGAATACGTCCGGCCTTCTTTTTTAAGAATGATGAAATCGTCATTGTTGCTTCCGAAAGACCTGCAATCATGACCACCTTGAATATTCCTATTGAAGAGGTTCAGGAACTAAAACCAGGACATGCCATCATTGTTAGGTCGAATGGAGATTTTTCGCACAGTGAAATACTCGCACCTAGAGAACTCAAAGCTTGCAGTTTCGAGCGCATCTATTTCAGTAGGGGTAGCGATGCCGACATCTATAAAGAGCGTATGCAATTGGGAAGAAATCTTGCAGGCACCGTACTCAAGATGCTGAATAATGATTTAAAAAACACCATCGTTTCTTTCATACCCAATACTGCCGAAACGGCTTTTTACGGCTTGATTAAAGGCTTGGAGGATTATCTAAAGGAGATAAAGATAAATAAAATAAAGGCAAAACGAAATACCATGACCGACGAGGAAATGGAAGAGTTGATATCGCGTAGAGTGCGTATTGAGAAGTTGGCTATTAAAGATGTGAAAATGCGCACCTTTATTACTGAAGATGCTTCGCGCGATGAAATGGTGCAACATGTGTACGATATTACCTACGGTACTGTGAAAAAAGGCGTTGATACTTTGGTGGTTATTGACGATTCTATCGTCCGTGGTACCACATTGCGCCAAAGCATTATCAAAATGCTAGACCGACTGGGGCCTAAAAAAATCGTTGTTGCCTCATCTGCACCTCAAATTCGCTATCCAGATTGTTATGGTATTGACATGAGCAAGATGGGCGATTTTATTGCTTTTCAAGCTGCTGTAGCTTTATTGAAAAACACATCAAGAGGTCATATCTTGACTGATACTTACATGGCTTGCAAACAAGCGGAGGAACACGGTACACTTCAAAACGAAAATTTCGTAAAAACCATCTACGAACCTTTTACTGCCGAAGAAATCAGCCAACAAATTGCACTCATGCTTCGCGATGAAGATGTGAATGCTGAAGTAGAAATTGTATATCAATCCATTGAAGGCTTATACAATGCTTGCCCCAACAATATGGGTGATTGGTATTTTACTGGCAATTACCCCACACCTGGTGGCAACCGTGTATCGAACAAAGCATTCATTAACTATATGGAACAAAAAGCAGGCAGAGGTTATTAATCTTTTACAAGCTTATTCAGCGAAGCCGACTATTCTATATAGTCGCCCCTTAAAAAAACCATCTAAGTATTTGTTAATCAAATGACTATGGCACAATTTTGTGTTAGTATATGCAAGAAACGGAGATAACTCATTCAAAACCTTGCAAACTTTTTTCCATGGTACCCTACAAAAAGAACAATGCACAAATTGGTTTTTTCAGCAGCTTTGAAGACCCGCTCAGTCACAAGCACCCCCTCTACATTCTTGCGAACAAGATAAAATGGCAACAATTTGAAACTGCATTTTTGCCTTTGTATTGCCCAGATAACGGTCGCCGAGCAAAGCCAATAAGACTAATGGTAGGCTTGCTTATACTCAAACATTTGCGCAACATTTCGGATGAGTCTGTCGTAGGGCAATGGTCGGAGAACAGCTACTACCAATACTTTTGTGGCGAAACAAGTTTTGTGCCTACTGTACCCTGCGAGGCGAGTGAGCTAGTACATTTTAGAAACAGAATAGGCATAGAGGGCATAGAATTGATATTCAAAGAAAGTATCCGCATCAATGGTGATGAGGGTAAAGAAGATAAGATAAGAGTGGACACAACAGTGCAAGAGAAAAACATTACCTACCCCGCAGTCATAAAACAATACGAGAATATTTTTGGCAAAGCCCCTAAAGAAATTACAACAGATAGAGGATACCGAGGCAAAAATCAGATTAACGAAACAACAATCAACATCCCCAAAACCTTTAATCAACTCAGTGCCTACCGTCAAAAAAATTTACGCCATCAATTTAGACGCAGAGCAGCCATAGAACCCGTGATTGGTCATCTCAAAACAGACCATCTTCTGTCGCATAACTTTTACAAAGGCATTAAAGGAGATGAAATGAACGTATTGTTGAGTGCAGCAGCTTTCAATTTCAAAAGAATGATCAACAAATGGAAGAAATTCTTTTTGTGCCTAATCCAAAATCTAGTTTTATATCTTCAAAA